>JBILTH010000012.1:0-12557 GCA_044371635.1 Rickettsiales bacterium | reverse complement strand
CAAAATAACCTTAACAATTCAAGGTGTAATGTTGTTTCTAAAAGTTGCAATTATTTTAAAGGATTTGTATTGTATTTTTAGAATATGGCACTGTTGAATTCTAAATTTGTTTTAATTTTAGTTTTGAGGAGAAATTTTAGCTATTTTTAGCCTCATATTAAACATATTATACCATTTCAACTTTAAAATTAATCAATCTAACAATGTATTTTAAGTTGAAATGGTATAATACTAGAAATGGCCAGTAAAATAAATTTAAGATACAACAGTGCCATAATTATCTAAAAAATATTTGATATGTTTGGTATTAAAATTTTTATAACCATTTTGCATATCTTTGCCAACCGCCAAAACATAAGATAAAAAATTATTAGATTGCAGAATGTGCCATAATTGGTCTAGTTGTTGAGAAACAATAAACATGCCAGAATAGATCATTGTATATTGGTCGACTATTTGAGAATTGATTTTGTTCTTGACGATACTGCTAATTATTAGTTTTTGATTAGACATATGCTTAATACCCTGACTCCTGCCATATTGATACCAAGTGCAAGCATTTTCATCGATATCTCGTTTTAATAAATCTGCTTTATGATGCAATAAATAAGCATAGCATAAAGGAAATTTTTGCTGTAAATATTTTTCATCTATCGGCTGTTTTTCTTGCGAATACGGATATATAATTCTTTGTTTTTTTGGATTGGTTAGAGAGGCCTTAATTATTGGTTTTGTGGCGGCTTTTTCAATCATAAAACCATTAAATAAGATATTCTCACCTTCTTCATTATCAACATTGGCAATATAAATTTTATCGCGTAAGGTTGCTATACCATAACAAACCAAACAATCTATTGCATTTTTTGCAAACAAAGGCTTATGAATTTTTGACTCTATATCAAAACACCATTCTTGTTTATAAAACTTTTGTAAGTTAATATTTTTAACATACTGTATTTCGTTTTGTTGCCATTTAAAATATTTGCATTCGCACGAATTATGAGCCAAAACACAGATCGCGGTATAAGTTGAAACTTTATCAAATACCTGATAATTACCAAAATCAATTAGAGTATCTAACAAATTGTGCTTAACAACATATTCGCGAAAAACTTTACCAGACTGATTGCGTAAAAAAGAATTAGGGGTAATAAAACATATTTTGCCATTATTTTTGATCTTTTGCAAAGCCAATTCATAAAAAGCAATATATAAATCAGTAGTGCCAGATGCACAAAATCGAAAATTATTTTTAATAAAAAGACGATTTTGGGAAGTTAAATTATGAATTCTCACATAAGGCGGGTTACCAATAATAAAATCAACTTTTTCTAGGTTCTTTGACAAAGCATCAACATTATAAATTTGCCAATTAATTTTTTGCATTATTTGATGTTTTTTCGCTAAATTATCGAGATTATCTAGGCATTGTTGATAAAAATAAATATCTATTTCAATGCCGATAAGATTTGTTTCTAACAATTCTACGATTTGATTTTCGTTGTAATGGTGGGCTTTGGCTTGCAAAATTAAACGTGTAGCAATATTTAACAAAAATGCTCCGTCGCCACAAGATGGCTCTAATATTGTTTTGGTTAGAATGCTTTGATTGTTATAAAAAATAAGATCTAGCATTTTATTAACAATATAATCTGGGGTAAAGGTTTGCCCTAAAGATTTTTTGGTGTTTTGATTTTTCATGGTTAATAAAGATTTACTTCATATTTAGTAGTGAGATTAGCTTAATAAATTAAACCAATATTATGCAATTCATTTTTGCCACAACAAGAGGTTCGCTAATTTTACTTAATTTTTCTTGACTTACAATAATTTCTTGTCTGTTTGGTTGCGGTTGTTGTAAAATTTTAGCAAGTTCATCTGCTTGTTGTTTGATGTTATTTTTAATGTTACTTGCAATATTTAGTTGATTATTTTTAAGATCGTTATAGATGATATCTAGATCTTTTTTAGCAGAAATAGTGGCTTCAATTAATAATCTATTAGCAATATCTTCTTTGGCAAATTGTAAAGATTGCAATAAAATGTTTTTTATTTCTGTTTCATTGAGTGCAAAAGAAGCATTAACCACCACTTCTAAAAACTGTTTCGTGATTTTTTCGTAGGCTTTAACCGTAAGCAATCCATCGGCATCAAGAGTAAAAGTAAGCTCTAACCTCAATGCCCCCGCTGGCAATGGCGGTAAATTTTTGATCTCAAAATAAGCAAGAGAACGACAATCTTTAGCAAATTCTCTTTCACCTTGCACAATATGAAGTTTTATAGCGGTTTGATTATTAGCATAAGTGGTAAAATCTTTGGTTTTATGGGCAGGAATTGGTGAATTTTTAAAAATAATCTTATCAACAACTCCTCCCATAGTTTCAACACCAAGAGAAAGGGGATTAACATCGAGAAGTAAATTGTTTTTACTACTAACTAAATTATAAGCCTGCAAGCCCGCCCCAATTGCCACAACTTGCTCGGGATGTAAATTTTGCAAAATTTTTTCTTGTGGAACTAATTGTGCTAATTGTTGTTTTATGAGTGGAATGTAAGTTGAGCCACCAACTAAAATTAAAGCATCAAGCTTTGAAAAATCAAGATTTAACTCAAGCATTAAATTACAGAAAATATCGGTAGTTTGCTTGATAAAATCATTAATTAACTGATTAAAACAATCTCTACTTATGTGGTTAAAATTTTCAACAAAAGTGAGTTGTTCTTTCATTTGTTTTGCCATTACTAAATTATTTGCCAAACCTTGTTTTAGTAGAATATAATCAATATCGTCTCCACCTAAATTATTGTTGCCTGCAACCCCCAAAACCTGAAAAATTTGTTGTTGTTTTTTTAAAATCGAAATATCAAAAGTACCACCGCCCAAATCGTAAATAGCATAAAGCTTACTTTCTTGTTGATTTTGAGTTTGTTGCCATAAACCATAGGCAAAAGCGGCGGCGGTTGGCTCGTTTAATAAGCGTATAACCTGCAAGCCAGCCAACTCTGCAGATTGTTTTGTGGCAAGCTTTGCAGCCTCATCAAAATAGGCAGGAACAGTAATAACAGCTTTGTTTATTGTGATATTTAATTGTACTTCTGCCATTTGTTTTAGATAAAGCAAAATATAAGAAGCAATTTCGATGATAGAAATTTTTTTGCTAGCAATATTTAAATAAATAGCATTTTCATTGCTAGCTTGATGGCATATAAGTTGAGAATGAGAAAAATTAATGCTATTGAGATCGCTTTTGCCCTTTCCCATCAATCTTTTGCTAGAAGAAATAGAATAAGTTGCTTGAAAAATATTGTTGCCAACCCCAAGAAAATTGCCATTTTCATCAAAATGAACTACCGAAGGAATGATGGTTTGTTGATTTTGATTAGCAATAATCTGAATCTGATCGTTAATCACCGCAGAAATTAATGAATTAGTAGTGCCAAGATCGATGCCCACAACAATTTCTTCTGATTGATTGTGTTGTATTGGTATTGGTTCGTTAATTTGAATTAAACTCATAGTTGATGAATATTATTGAGGGTTTTTTGGTAGTATTGAATTTTAATTAAATGCAAAGCAAAATCAATAAGCGAATTTGGCTGATTGTTGAGATAATTTTGATAAAGTGGTAAAATATTTTGCAAAGCAAGATTAATTTTTTGCTGCAAATCGTTTTTAACGGCAATTTTGTTGCTAGCATTTATGCTATTGTTTAAGGTAAAAACTTCTTGTAAAATTGCAATAGTTGGTTTTATTTCACAAGATTCGCTAAAAATATCTATTGCATGAAGTTTTAACCAATGACAAGAAGCTAAAAATGGGTTATTTAATGTTTGGTAGGCAAGGTTAAGGTTGGCAGAAAAATTGTCATCAAAATTATTGTGCAAATCGGGATGAAATTGCTGTTGCAACTTAAAATATTGTTGCTGTATCAAGTTTTGGTTAGGGCAAGGATGTAGAGGAATTTGTAAGATAGAAAAATAATTCATATTTATACTTTAAAACTTTCTCCACAACCGCAACGGCCTTTTTCGTTAGGATTAATAAAATCAAAACCAGAAGAAAGATCATCTTTTTTAAAAATCATTTCACTGCCAATTAAAAACATTGAAGCTTTGGGATCAATATACAAATGAAAGAATATATTATTTTGATTATAAATCACAATATCATCAAATTTAGTAATATTTTTTTCGGCAATTGCATATTCTATGGTATAACTTAAACCAGAGCAACCTCTAGTGCGCACTGCAACTCGAATTCCTTGACAAATTTCTGATCTGTTTTGCAATAAATAAGCAATTTGCTTGGCGGCATCAACACTAATAGCAAGATAATTAACCACAGAATGCGAAATTGCTGATTTAACAAATTCTTTTTCTAAATTTTTTTCTGCAATGTTTTTTGTTTGATAGTTGTTAATAGCAGATTTTATTGCCTCTTCTACCAATAAAGAAAAATCAAGATTTGATAGCGAAAAAGACAATTCTTGGGCAATTTTTTCGTTGGTAATTTTATTAGCATCTACAATATTTTGATAAATCAACAATTCGGTTGCCAAAGAGCCAGCGGCAATTGTAGCAACTCTTCCGAATGTTTTAAATTTAGCATCAATAATTTTGCCTAATTTTTGATCAACTTCGATATGTAATTGCATCACATTGCCATAAGCAGGATCGCCAACCAAACCAATTCCAACATTTTTTGCTTGCTCGTTAAGTGAGCCAACATTACGCGGATTTTCGTAGTGATCTAAAAGTTGTTTTGAATAAAGCATAGTTATTAAAATAAATCAATGGATTGCATCACTCTTTTTTATTTGTTGACGAACTGATAGAATTTTTTTTGTTGTAATCTGCAATGGCAGCATGTATTGCCTCTTCTGCCAATAAAGAACAATGCAATTTTACTGGTGGCAACGACAGTTCTTGAGCAAGTTTTTGATTAGTAATGTTGCCAGTATCTTTAATATTTTGATTAATCAACCATTCTGTTGCCAAAGAGCTAGCAGCAATTGCAGAACCACAGCCAAATGTTTTGAATTTGGCATCAATAATTTTGCCAAATTGATCTACCTCTATTTGCAATTGCATAACATCGCCACAAGCAGGGGCACCAACCAAGCCAGTGCCAACATTTTTTGCTTGCTCGTTAAGTGAACCAACATTACGTGGATTTTCGTAGTGATCTAAAAGTTTTTGTGAATAAGACATAGTTTTTAAAAATAAAGTTAATGAGATTGCCATTTAATTGAATTAAGATCGATACCCTTTTGAATCATATCCCATAGTGGGCTCATATTACGAAGCTTTTGCACTTTATTTGTGATAAGATTTATGGCAAAGTCAATTTCTTCTTCGGTAGTGAATCGACCCAAACCAAAACGAATAGAAGTATGAGCCAAATCTGCACCAACTCCCAAAGCATAAAGCACATAAGAAGGCTCAAGTGAAGCCGAAGTGCAAGCAGAACCAGAAGAAACTGCTAAATCTTTTATTGCCATAATCATTGATTCGCCCTCAATACCTGCAAAAGAAAAATTTAAATTACCTGGATAGCGATTTTGCATATCTCCGTTTAAGTAAACATATGTAAGATCACCTATTGCCGAAGCAAGTTTTTTACTTAATTTACTTATTTTTTGATAATCTTGTTGCATTTCTTGTTTGGCAATTTCTGCAGCCCTGCCCAAGCCTACCGCTAAAGCAGTTGGCACTGTGCCAGATCGAATTCCTCTTTCTTGACCTCCTCCACTAAACAAAGGCTTGATTCTTACTCTTGGTTTTCTGCGTACAAAAATTGCACCAATGCCTTTTGGACCATAAATTTTATGCCCAGAAATACTCATTAAATCAATGTTCATAGCCTCAACATCAAGGGTTATTTTGCCAAAAGCTTGAGCACAATCGGTATGAAAAAAAACTTGATTTTCACGACAAATTTTACCAATTTCTGCCAAAGGCTGAATCACTCCAATTTCGTTATTAATTGCCATAACCGAAACTAGGCAAGTTTGCTTGGTAATTGCTTGTTTTAACTGCTCTAAATCGATTAAGCCATTTTTCTGCACTGGTAAAAAAGTGATATTAAAACCTTCTTGTTCTAAATCTCGACAAGAATTGATTACACATTTATGTTCGGTAGCAAGAGTGATAATGTGATTTTTTTGATTACTTTTATAAAAATTTGCCACTCCTTTTAAGGCGATATTATTAGATTCGGTTGCTCCAGAAGTAAAGAAAATTTCTTTTTCATGAGCATTAATAACTCTAGCAACCTGATTTCGAGCAATTTCTACCAACTCTTCGGCTCTCCAACCATAAAAATGACTGCGTGAATGCGGGTTGCCAAAATCGTTTTGCATAGTGTTAAGCATAACATCTATAACTCTAGGATCAATTGGTGTGGTAGATTGATAATCAAGGTAGATCGGTAATTTTAATGACATAATTTTTGCTGTAATTGATAAAATTGTTGATAAACATTAAGAAAATAATCAATTTCTTGCTCTGTGTTGCCTAAACCAAGACCTATTCTAAGCCCGCCTTGTAAAAATTTTTCTTCTGCTGATATAGCTTTTAAAATTCGAGATTGATTTACAGAACCAGAAGAACAAGCAGAGCCAGAACTTAAATAAATATTATGTAAATCGCAATGAATGACGGCAGTTTGTGAGTTTTGATTAGCAACCGCAAAAAATAAAGTATTAGGTATTTTTGCTACTTCTTGACTAAGAATATATACATTATCACCACAAATATTTTTTAAACCTTGTTGTAATTTAGTGATTAAATTGCCGATTTTGTAAAATTCGGTTAAATTTTCTTGAGCTTGCATGCAAGCAACAGAAAAACCAACAATTCCTGCCACATTTAAACTGCCCGCTCTTTTTCCTTTTTCTTGCTTGCTACCTAAAATTAATGGCTTAATATCTATGCCTTTACGCACCAACAATGCCCCAATGCCTTGCGGACCTCTAAATTTATGAGCTGAAACCGAAGCAAAATCAACATTTAATTGCTCAAGATCTACTTTTATTTTTCCTACCGCCTGCACAATATCGCAGTGAATTAAGCCAGATTTTTGATGCACTATTTTAGCAATTTCGGCAATTGGTTGAATCGCTCCAGTTTCGTTATTAGCAAGCATTGCTGAAACTAAAAAATTACTGTGTTTTGGCAATTTTTCTTGTAAATCAAGAATATTGATAATTCCTTGTTTATCGCTAGTAATTTCAATGATACTTTTATTGTGCGGACGACAGTTAAAAACCGAAGAATGCTCAATTACTGAAAATAAAATATCGCTTATGCCTTCTATACCGTTAAATACAGTATTAGTAGATTCGGTTGAGCCAGAGGTAAAAATAACTTCGTAATTGTGAGCATTAAGTAGATTTTGCAGATTTTTGCGTGCTTCATTAACTAGTTGATTAGCTTTACTACCAAATTGATGCACCGAAGAAGTGTTATAAGGAAATTGATAAACTTGATTCATTGCCAATAAAGCTTCGTTGCTTAAAGGTGTGGTAGCATTGTGATCGAAATAAACAGGTTGAGTAATCATAAGCTTTGTATGGTTATAGAATCTAGATAAGAATAGATTTGTTTTTCAAGACCATGCCATAAATGATGAGTTTTGCATTTGCTTTTATTTTGCAAGCAACCAGAATGCAGAGTTTGACAACGAGTCATTTTGATAGGCTCGCCAATTGCTTTTACAATGTTGGCAATGGTTATTTCTTGCGGATTTTTTGCTAAAATATAGCCACCACCGGGGCCTTTTAAAGATGCTACAATACCAGATTTTTTAAGGGCAGAAAAAATTTGCTCAAGATAAGATAAAGAAATATTTTGTGAGAGAGCGATTTGATTTAAATTTATTGCTTTATTGCTGCGTTGATAAGAATGCAATATTTCTAGCACCGCCATTACAGCATAACGAACCTTGGTTGTTAAAATCATAAAACAAAATAAAATTGATACCAAGTTTATCTTTAAAAAAACTATAAAAAATATTTTGTTATAGTTGTTATTTAAATTAATTTTGGTATTTTAAAAAAATATCCTACTATTTTACTAGGTTATTTTTTTAATGCAACATTTTTTTATAATAATTTTTTACGATGTAGGATTTAATGTGCAATAATTTACAATAAAAAAAAACCACCTCATTTTTGTTAAAAGAGATGGTTTTTTTATTAAAGATTATTTGCAATTTTTAATTTCTTCTGTCGCCAAATAGATGTAAAAGATGAACGAATAGATTAATGAAATCCATGTATAAGCTTAAAGCGCCCCAAAGAGCAATTTTATTAATTTGCTCAACATCAGAATGAGCGAATTGAAAATAGTTTTCTTTAATTTTTTGAGTATCATAAGCAATTAAGCCAATAAAAATAAATACTGCTATCACAGAAATTATTAATTGTAGACCGCTACTTTTTAACCAAAACTAGTAAGATCTTTTTTAGTAGTATAGCCATATAAACTCATTAAACCGAAAGTTGAAGAAGTTATAAAAAATATTCTCACAATACTTTGAGCAGTATAAATTAAAAATATCGAAGAAAGAGAAATGCCAATTGCACCAGCATAAATATAGAGAAAAGCTCGAATTTGTGAGCTAGTCATAGAATTAAATTTAAAACTTACAAACAAAACCAAAGCTAGTGGAGCAAAAATTGCCAACCATTTTAAAGGAGTGCCAAAAATTGCTTGCATTAAAGAAGGAGATTGTGATAAGAAAAAAGAAACCAAGCCAGAAACAATTAGTGCGATAGACATATGTTTATAAACACTTGCCATATAATCGCGCAAAGCAGAATCGTAGGTTGAGCTAGAAGCAGAACTTATGAAAGAAGAATTATTTTGTTGAAACATAAAATGAAAAATGTTAAGTTAATTAATATTGTTTTCTAAATTAAGTTTTTAGCATATAATGACACCTTAACTAAAAAGAAATAAACAAATTTATTATTATATTTATTTTGAGTTAATATGACAAAAAACAACATTTCGCAAAAAACAGACTTAATAATATTAATGTTAAACAAAAACAATTGCAACAATATTTTTTAAAAAATTTTGATTGACATATAAATTTTAAATACATATTATCTTTTGAATGTAAATCGATGCCATTTTTTCTAAACACTTAATTCAACATCTAAAATAAAAAAATGGTATAAGTCAATGTTATATTATTAAACCTAGCAACCAAATAAATTTCTGTTATGTCTATGCCATTTTACCCATCTTTTCGTGCAATTTTTATCTATGGTTTTGCAGCTACTTCTGTAGGTTTGATGCTGTTAATGTTAAATATAATTACAATACCACAAATTATAACTTTTTTAAAACTTGATCCCAAGAGTTCAGAAGCCCAAGTTATCACACAAGTGTTAGGTAAAATGCAAGAAGTTACCAAAAGTGTTAAAACAATGATTGGTGAAAATAATAAATTATTATCAAAAGTCTTAAATAGTGCAGGCATGGGAAATCTCGATATTTCTAAAATTAAAATACCCACCGATATTTCTTCTATTCCAAATCTTCCTACCGAAATTAATGAGGTTGAAAAAGATTCATCAAATAAAATACCAGCAAACCGCGATTCTGGGCAAAATGTCAAACCTTAATTTTTAGCTAGTGTTTGCTATTATCAATTTATTTCGCCTGTTTTTTATTTTTCTTGTGGCTCTGTTTTTTTATCCTTTTTATAAAGAAAAAGCAGTTTATTGGTTTTTCTATCAAGCAGGCCCTTCTTTTATTAAATTAGGACAGGTTTTGTCGGTTAGAAGTGATTTAATTGGGCAAGAATTGGCAAATCAACTAGCCAAATTTCAAGATCAAACCAAACCTTCAAATAATAATTTAATTAAAAAAATTTTACAAAAACATTTTCATAATATTGATGATGTTTTTATACAATTTAATTATCAACCAGTAGCATCAGCTTCTATCGCACAAGTTCATAAAGCGCAATTAAAAAACGGTAATTTGGTGGCAGTAAAAATTTTACACCCCAATATTCATAAAATTTTTTATAGAGATATTAGAACAATCTATTTTCTTGCGAAAATAATTAATTTTTTTAGCGATTTTTATGCAAAAACTCTCAACGATATTGCTAATCTACTAAACGAAGTTGCAAAATTCGAATTAAATCTATTGCAAGAAGCCTCAAATGCCTCACAATTAAGAGAAAATCTTATTGGTTTATCTGGTTTTTATGTACCAAAAATTTTTTGGCAACACTGCTGTGCCGAAATTATGGTAAGCGAGTGGCTTGATGCCATTCCTTTTTCTAATAAAGTAGCTATTGCTAATAGCGATATTGATAAAACTACAGTAGCAAAAAATTTGGTATTAAGTTATTTTCATCAAGTTTATGAAGATGGCTTTTTTCATGCCGATATGCATCCAGGAAACTTATTTTTAATGAAAAATGGCAATATAGCAGTAGTTGATTTTGGTATTATGGGCAAAATAGATAAAAAAACTAGATTAATTATTGCTAAAATCTTCATAGCCTTTTTACACAAAAATTATTTGCAAATCGCTAAATTACATCTCGAAGGTGACTTAGTGCCAAAAAATACCAATCTGCACGATCTTTCTTTATCGTGCAGACAAATTGGCGAAATGATAGTTGATGTCGATGTTAAAGCAATTTCTTTAGCCAAATTACTTTCTGCTTTAATTGAAATGACTAAACATTATCAAATGTCTGCCAAACCAGAATTATTATTATTGCAAAAAACTTTATTATTAGTCGAAGGTGTTGGTGTTACTTTAAATCCAAATTTAAATATTTGGAATATAGCTCGACCTTGGGTGCAAAAATGGGCAAAAACAAATATTGGCTTTGATGCTAAAATATGTAATGCCTTACTTGATGTTGTTAATTTTATTAAGAATAAAATTCAATAAACAATTTAATTTGATTTTTTGTTCAAATAATCAAAATTATGAAAAATATTTATTGCCTTTTGATGTGATTGATTTTAAAATGTTATAAAGTAATTAGCTTTAAGCAATTAATACCATTTTCCATCTTTAAATGTATAAAGCACAAAATAATTTTTCATTTTAAATTTATCTCAATAAATGCAAGGTTTTAAAATAAATTTAAAATTAATAAATATAAATTTATTTATTATTTAAAGATTGCAAATGTTATTAATTGCTTAAACATTTTATGTAAAATAGCAATTACATCACATAAATCAACTATACATTATAAATACCATGAACAACCTCGATCGTAAAAAAGCCCTCGAAGTGGCTTTATCACAAATAGATAAACAATTTGGCAAAGGCTCTGCCATGAAATATGGCGATCGCCCCGAGCTTGATATTGAAGTTATCCCCACTGGTTCGTTAAGTCTTGATTTGGCTTTAGGTGTTGGCGGTTATCCTCGAGGCAGAATAATTGAAATTTATGGTCCAGAAAGCTCTGGAAAAACTACCCTCACTTTGCATGCCATTGCCGAAGCTCAAAAAATGGGCTTAACCTGTGCTTTTGTTGATGCTGAACATGCTTTTGATCCTACCTATGCAAAAAATCTCAAAATAAACCTAGACGATCTCATCATTTCTCAACCAGATAACGGCGAGGCTGCTCTTGAAATCACTGATACTTTGGTAAGATCAGGTGCTATCGATTTAATTATCATCGATTCTGTAGCCGCATTAGTTCCACAAGTTGAGCTAGAAGGGGGCATGGCCGATAACCAAATGGGCTTACAAGCTCGTTTAATGAGTAAAGCACTACGCAAACTTACTTCTACTGTTTCAAAAAGCAATTCTACGGTAATTTTTATTAATCAAATTCGAATGAAAATTGGGGTAATGTTTGGCAATCCCGAAACCACCACTGGCGGAAATGCTTTAAAATTTTATGCCTCGGTAAGGCTCGATATTCGCAGAGGCAATGCCATCAAAGAGCAAGAAGAAGTTTTAGGCAACGAAACCAAAGTTAAAGTAGTGAAAAACAAAGTTGCTCCTCCTTTTAAAACCGCAGAATTCGAAATTATTTACGGCGAAGGTGTTTCAAGAATGGGCGAAATCATCGATATTGCCACCAAGCTCGAAATTATCGAAAAGTCTGGCTCTTGGTATGCTTTTAAAGGCACAAAAATTGGGCAGGGCAAAGAAAATGTTAAAAACTACCTCAAAGAAAATCCGCAAGTTTCTCTTGAAATTGAAGAGCTAGTGAGGGTGAAAAATTCTTTACCATCGCTAAAAAAATCAGAAGATTCTAAAGAAAAAAAATCTAAAACCGCCACTTCGTAAAAGAAAAAACATCTAACAAGGGGTGACTTAAAGTTGCCCCTTGTTTCGTTTCGTTTTTTTATTTAATTTTTTATAAGATGACCAAAGAATTAAAGTTAACAATAACGGTAGATAATCGACAAGATATTGAGTTATTTGAGTTTGCTAATGCAATGTCGGCTTTAAATAATCAATATTATAGTTTTTTAAATGCCAAAAATAACAAAAAAAATAGGCAAGATCAAAAACTTTTGATTAAAAAAATATCTCATGGTAGTGTG
>JBILTH010000121.1:0-3648 GCA_044371635.1 Rickettsiales bacterium | reverse complement strand
AAATATTTGCCAATTCCTTGATGATTGTATCTTTTAAAAACAGTTTTTCTTTTAACCAAGTTGGCATTGCCAATAAAAAAGATTTAAAGCCAAATGGGGCTTCTGCTAAATAGGTTTCGAGTAATCTTTCAAATTTTAAAAAAGGCTTATCATAAAAACCAATATAATCTATTTCATTAATTGTTATATTTGCTTCTTGCAAACAATAGTTTAGAGCCTTTTTAGGAAATGCACTATCGTGTTTTTTTCTAGTAAATCTTTCTTCTTGCGAAGCGGCGATAATGTTGTTATTTTTCAATAAAACAACGGCAGAATCATGGTAGTAGGCTGAAATGCCGATAATATAAGTCATATTTTATTTATTTACATTAAGCCAATTAAAAATTTTATCAGCAACAAATTGATGACCTTGCTCATTCCAATGATTACCTTTTTCTGGAAAGCGAAAATCATTGTTGAGATTAATAAATGAAATATTTTGTTGTTGCAAAAAATTTTCTAAGCTAGGATCGGGATCGATAATACCAACAATAAATTGAGTTTTTCTTGTTTGCAAAAATTGATTAATGTTCTTTAAAATTGCAAAAGTAGGATCTGGTATAGATCTTTTTTTAGCAAGATTATGTTTTGCTCGATAAAATAATTTGACAACCCATCTAACCAAATGCGACTTTGCTAAAAATGGATGTTGATTAGCAAAATCAAGCATTAAATAATTGCCAGAAATTGGTACCGTAACTCCTTGCAAAGAAATTTGATCGTTATTTTGTAAAAAATATGGTTTATAATAACCGCCATAAACCACATTATTGCTATTGTTATAGTAGTCGTTGGGACAAAAAATAAGAAAAACTTTTTGTGGCTTAATTTGATCGTAAAATTTCTGCAATAATAAAAATTCTTGATCGGTGCCATAGCCACTTACTCCAAGATTATAGATAGCATATTGTTTATATAGTTTTTGTTGCAATAAACTAGTAAAAATATTCTTATTTTCTACATCATAACCCCAAACAAAAGAATCTCCTAAAAAAACTATAGCAGGATTATTTGGATGCTGATTTTGATCTCGAAAACCTTGTTGATTATGAACTACATTAATTTGTTTACTACCAATAAATTGTTGTTGTAAATTTTGCTTTGGAAACCAACCTAAGGTTGGATGATGATTGTAAGATAAATTTCTTTCATCTTGCTTAAGAGAAAAAGGTAGAATATTTCTGAGAATAATTTCTGCTAAAATAAGCGAAATAACAGTAAAAATTATTAATAAAGATAAATTTATAATAAGTTGTTTTGATTTTTTTTTGGTAGACATTTAGTGGTGTAAAATAAAATGTTAAAATAAGGTGTAAATAAATGGAGCAACAGCAGAACCTTGGGCAAAAACCAATAAAAAACCCAACAACAACATGATTAAAACTATTGGTAAGAGCCAAAATTTTTTACGATTTTTGAGAAAAATGAATAATTCTTGTAAAAAAGACATATTAAAATTGGTTAATCATTGAACTTGGTTGCATTTTACGCGGAATAAAATAGCTATTTAAGTTTGGTTGTATTTTTTTTTGTAACAAATCTTTGCCAAAAATTTTTAATAAAAACCCTATTGGCATGAATAAAGCAAAAAACAAGAAAAACATAATAATGATTGAATTTATTTTTCCTAAAAAATTGCCTATAACAACCCAAGCATCAATAATTTTAGTGCGAATATAAAGTTGTGGAATAAAAGATGAAACAATAAAGAAGATAAGCGCAAGAAACCAAAAAAAATAATGAAATTTAATTGCAAACAAAACAAAAATTACACACCAAATATAACCAAAAACCTTAGAATTGAAATTAGAGTGAATTTTCTTGCTATTTTCGTTGCTATTATGATGATTAAGCATAGAATATAAGTTGAAATTAATATAATTTAATAATAAAAATTTTATAATCTTATTTTTTAAATGCAAGAAGAATATAATAAAATTTTTATCATTAAAATTTCAGTAAGAATGACAATCGATTTTGTTTTAATTACATCATAAAATTTAGGATAAATTTTTAATATTTTGATATTGACTTTATATAAGATTATTTTTATTATTAACATAAGTTGCACTTTTTAATTTGCAGATATTTGTAAAAAATCTGGTTGGTTAATTCAAAAGTTGAAACATTATAAATATAAATCACCAAAATGTCTATCAATAACTTGCATCACAGCTTAACAAAATGGCATCCTGCTTCATGGAGAAATTTTCCTATCAAGCAACAGCCCACATATCAAAATATACAAGAATTAGAGAAGGTAGAAAAAGATTTAGCTAACTTTCCTCCCTTGGTTTCATGCGATGAAATTCATCAATTACAACAACAGCTTAGTTTAGTAGAAAAAGGAGAGGCTTTTTTGTTACAAGGAGGAGATTGTGCCGAGAGTTTTGTAGAATTCTCCGCCCATAACCTAAAAAATTATTTTCGCACCATCATGCAAATGACTGTTGCCTTAATGTATGGTCTAAAAAAACCAATTGTGAAAGTTGGTAGAATTGCTGGTCAATATGCCAAACCAAGATCTACTGATAACGAAACCATAAACAACGAAACTCTTCCCGCTTATCGTGGAGACATTGTTAATGCTATCGATTTTAATTCTCATGCACGCAATGCTGATCCTTCTAGATTAATTCAGGCTTATTTTTATTCTGCTGCTTCTTTAAATTTTTTGCGATCTTTAGCCCTTGGAGGTTATGGAAACCTCGAAAAAATCAATCAATGGAATCAGGAATTTAGTCATACTTTAAATAATCAACAAAACATCAATCATATAACTGATAAAATAACTGATATTTTAAATTTCATGAATTCTTGTGGTATTAAATATAAAGAAATTCCACAATTTACCACTGCTAGTTTTTTTACTTCTCACGAAGCTTTACTTTTAAATTATGAACAATGTTTTACTCGTTTTATTAGCGAATATAATAAATTTTATAATCTTAGTTCTCATATGCTTTGGATTGGCGATCGTACTCGCTGTCCAAAAGGTGCTCATGTTGAGTTTGCTTCTGGAATAGCCAATCCAATTGCTTTTAAAGTTGGTCCAACTATCACCAAAAAAGAACTGTTAGAATTATTAAACATTCTTAATCCCGATAATATTTCTGGTAGAATAACCTTAATTTCACGCATGGGAAAAGATTTAATTCATCAAAAACTACCCACATTAATACAAGCGGTAAAAAATAATGGTAATAAAGTTATTTGGTCTTGCGACCCAATGCACGGCAACACTATAAAATCTTCTAATGGCTATAAAACTCGAGATTTTAATCATATCTTACAAGAAGTGAAATCTTTTTTTACAATTCATCAAGATATTGGCACTATTGCAGGAGGAATTCATTTTGAACTCACTGGTCAAGATGTTACTGAATGCTTAGGTGGTAAACAAAATATCTCCGAACTTAATTTATCAGATCGCTATCATACCCATTGCGACCCCAGACTAAATTCATCGCAGAGCATTGAAATGGCTTTTACCATAGCTTCTGAACTAGCAAACAAGAGATAAAATTAAAACTTGATACAATATAATATATGGCTCTACACAATTTTAGAGACGATTTTCTTTCGATTGTTTTTTAGCAAAATTTTAGA
>JBILTH010000120.1:0-3658 GCA_044371635.1 Rickettsiales bacterium | reverse complement strand
AAATTTATGAGTTTATCAAAAATTTAACAAAAGATGTTGTGATGAATATTTGTTCTGATAGTTAATTAGAAAATGAAATGAGTATAGTATGTATTTAATAATGACACTTCTAAAATTTTACCAAAAAAAATTAGTTTTATTAAAATTAGTTTTACTAATTGGTATTAATTGTTTTTTGGTTGCAGTTTTTTTACTACCTCTACCATATAAACTTCTTTTTATTTCTTTTTAATAGTTTAAAAACAGGTGTTTTATTAGTTGTTTTATTGTGGGCAAAAATATTTGTAAAATTTCTTTTTAAATTTTTTTGTAAGTAAATATGGGAAAGTTTTATATACTTGTTTTACCATAGGTTTTATATAGGCAAATTATAGCTTTAGTAGATGTGAAGATCAATTAAAATTTTTTAGAATAATAGATATTAACAAAGAACAAATAGGAAACTTTTTTATCAAGCATATAAAAACTCAATCACCAATAGCAATGCCGTTTCTTCGATAGTCGGCAGAACCATAAATTTTATTATCGTTATAATTAATATAAAAAGCTTGTATACCGCTTGGTATTGGCTTTATCAACACTTCATGCCCAAGTTTTTGCAATGATGAAGAAAGTTCGGTAATTTTAGTATTTTCTTCTAACTCTAATTGTGAATTAAGAGCAATAAAATTAGGCAAAGAAATTGCTTGAGAAACATCTAGTTGCCAATCTAGAGTGGCAATTAAAAATTTTAAGACATGTTGAATTATTCTAGGCCCATTGGGAGATCCGACAGATATAATGAGTCTATTTTGTTTATCAAAAACAAAAACTGGCGACATAGAGCTACGTGGTCGCACATTTGGCATAACTCTATTTGCTACCAAATCGCCATTTGCATTAAATGGAAGCATGGAAAAATCGGTAAGTTGATTGTTTAATACAAAACCATCAACTGTAATTCCTGCTCCAAAAACATATTCAATAGAGCTAGTCATCGAAACAGCATTTTTATATTTATCGACAATAACAAGATGAGTGGTAGAGGGTTTATCAAGTTCTTTACCAATTGGCAATGCTTGAACTTGATTAAATACACCATAAGAAAATTTGTGTTGGGCTTTCTTTAGATCAATAAGTAACGATCGTTGTTTTAAATAGTTTTTATCAAGCATTTGTGCAGTTGGTACCAAAGTAGAGTCGTGGATATATTGATTTCTATCAGCATAAGCTAATTTCGTTGCCTCAGAAATTAAATGTATAGCTAAAGCAGAATTAGGTTGATATTGATTAAGATCGAAATTTTCGAGCATGCCCAATGTTTGCAAAACAGTAACTCCGCTAGAACTAGGAGGCATGGTGCATATTTTATAAGAACGATAGGTTGAGCAAAGTAATTTGCCAGTGGTTGATGTGTAATTTTTAAGATCGGACAACTCTAAAAAACCTGGATTTATAGCAGAATTTTTTACTTTATCAACAATTTTTTTTGCAATATCCCCTTCATAAAAAGGCTTGATGCCATAATTGGCAATAGTAGTTAAAGTTTTTGCTAAAGCGAAATTTTTAATGATAGTGCCAATTGGTTTAGGATTTTTTTGATTATCATAATATACAGCTAAATCTGGCATTTGTTTTAGATGATGATATTTTTGCAAATTTACTACAGTTTTATTGGTGAGAGGATAACCAATTTTTGCTAATTTAATAGCAGGAGTAAAAAGCTTTTTCCAAGGAAGTTTGCCATATTTTTTATGAGCTTGATAAAGTGCATGCAAGGCTCCAGGGGTGCCAACAGAAAGACCGCCACCCAAAACAGAAGGTAATTCTGGAGGGTTTTTTTTGTTATCAAGAAACATTTGGGAAAAAGCATTATTTGGAGAGGTTTCCCTGCCGTTAAAATAAATATTTTCTTGAGTTTTATGATGATGATAAAGCAAAAATAAACCCCCGCCAATTCCAGAACTTTGTGGCTCAACTACATTTAATACCATTTGTGCAGCAATTGCGGCATCAATTGCACTACCGCCTTTTTTTAAAATTTCTGCCCCCGCTTGCGAAGCCAATTGCTCGGAAGTGGCAATAAAATATGTTTTTGCTTTTGTTAATTTGCTATTTTGACTATCACCAACAAAAGCTTCTCCATGCCAAATATCGTTAGAGTATTTGATGTTTTTACAAGAAACCAATACAAGAAAAAAACACAACAGGTAATTTAATCTTATTTTCATAGTATAATGCAAAAAAATCTTAAATTTTCTTAAAACCGATGCTTAATTTTGCAACAGGAATGCCAAATTTAGTTATTGTTGAAACATTGACTAAAGAATTTTCATCAATTAAAAATAACCAATCATTAATAGTAAAATTATAAGTTTTATCGCCAACAGGTATAGCTAAAACATAATCCATTTTTACAGCATTGCCATATTGTTGACCTTTAGCAGTTTTAACCACATCGGCAGCAATAGCAGTGAAGTTGTGATCATCTTGCATATTAAGTTGCCAAACTCTTTCTTGTTTTTCGCCATCATTAAACAAAAAATATTCTTGCAAAACCCCTTTATCTTCTTGCCAAGTTGCCTGCATTTTTACTGTAAAAGTGCGTATTACTTTGCCTTGCCAATTTTGTAAAATACCATAAGCTTCAAGATTGCCATTAAAATATTTGCGAATATCAAATTTTGGACTGTTGTGTTGGTAAGTTTTGATGTTTTGCGAAGAACAACCAAATAAACAAAGCATAAATATAGCGAAGAATATTGATAAAACAAAAAATAAAATATTGTATTTTATTGATTTGATCATGGTAAAACATAATTAATTAACGAACTCCAATTAATTTATGAGTTTGCAAAGATAAAATATAGCCATATTGATTACAAAGGTCAAGTGCTAAATTTAAATTAGCTAAATTTCTCTTTTGACAATTTTCATCTATTGGCTGAACATAAACTGGAATATTAAAACTATTTAAATCAAAAAAGATCTTTTCATAACCTAAAACACTATCAGAAACCACAAATTTAAAGGCAGAAATACAATCTTGCCACCAAGGTTTAATTGCTAAAACATTATTTTTGTTATTTTTAGGAGAGCAAATTATTTTAACTTCTGCAGGAAGTTTTCGATAGAAAGTGCCATTAGTTTCTATTTGCACTAAAAAATTATTTTCAATTAATTTTTGACATAAAAATTCAATTGGTTGTAACATTGGCTCACCGCCAGTAATTACAACCAATTTTCTTGTTCTTTTTTGATTTTTATTGTAAGAAAATTGTTGAATTGTTTTTAAAATTTCTTCAATATCAATAGCCTTGTAACTATCAAATTCTGTATCACAAAACACACATTGTAAATTACAACCTCCTAATCTAACAAAAACAGCTGGCCAACCAACATATAAGCCTTCACCTTGTATAGTAGGAAAAATTTCTTGAATATGTAAAAAATTCTGATTATTATGCGATTTGTAAATTTTATTTTTACCTAGCATTAGATTTGATTGGCTTTAATTATATTAGGTCTAGAAAATTTTAGAGAGGATTTTCTTTCGATTATTTTCAACAAAATTTTAGATAAATTTTTGTTTTCTTCGTTATTAAATCTAAACTCACTCTCTTTTAAATGCAAGATAAATTTTTCATCGGTTAATTAGGTTAAATTTTGTCAATCTTTT
>JBILTH010000119.1:0-3670 GCA_044371635.1 Rickettsiales bacterium | reverse complement strand
AATGAAATGAGTGTTATTTGGTTTAACTAAAAACTTGTGGCTACAATAACATGACTATAGTTTTTATTATAAAAGCAATGTTTTTTAAAATTTTTATCTCAAAAATCATGGTGTTTACCGTTTCGCATGCCTAAACAGAATATTTCGTTATAATGTAGTTTTAATTAATCGAAATTAGTATAATATTATTTTACTTTTATAGTTTAGCAGAAGTTTTTATTGCCTCTGCTATTGCTTTTTGAAAAATATTTTGCAATTGATTTTGTTTTTTTAAAATAGCTAAAGCACTTGCCGTTGCCCCTTTTTTACTTGCTACTAATTGCTGCAAAACAACAGGAGATTTATTATTTTTTTTCATCATTATTGCAGATCCTAGAAATAAATCTATCATTAACTCTGGTTGATTAATATTATATTTTATTGCAATTTGATTAAAAATTTCTTGTAATAAAAATAAATAAGCAGGACCGCAGCCAAATAGGGCAGTGGCAACATCAAATTTTTTTTCTGTAGTTAAGGCAAAAAGTTTGGCAGAATCGATAAAAATATTGTTGAAAATTGTTAAATCTTCACAAGTGACATTGTTATTGGCAAAAAATGCAACAATACCGCAATTTACCTCAATATTTAAATTTGGCATAATTCTTATGATTTTTGTATTTTTGGCAAAAATCTGCTCATAAAATGCTAGTTTTTTACCAGCTAACATTGTGATAATAATAGTGTGCGGTTGTAAAAAATTTTGCATTGCAAGTAAAGGTAATAAATTTGTTGCCTCTTGCGGTTTTATTGCTAAAAATACAATATCTGCTTGATAATTAATTGGCAATTCTTGATAAGAAGAAAAATAAGCAACATTAGAAAACAAATTGTTGGTTGTTGGTTTTACTACACTAATTTGACTATTGCAAAATTGTTGATTATTTTGTATAACCTGCAAAATTGCCCCGCCCATACTACCACAACCCAAGAAAAAAATATTTAAAGGAACATTTTCTAGCATAAAAATTATAAAAATTTGGCAAATAGTAATGATATTTCAAATAACAATATCATGATTATTGCTAATATTAGTTGACTAAATATATCTGGCGGCGTAAGAATGGCGGCAATAATAAAAATTGCCACAATAACATATCGTCTTTTGTTTTTAATGCTAGAAATATCAATTATTTTAGTTTTAATAAGCAATAAAAGCATCACAGGAGTTAAAAAAGCTAGACCAAAACCAATTAAAATATCAATTATAAAATCAAGATAATTGCTAATTTTTGCTTCTAAAATTAAGTTGATTTCGGCACCACTTGATTGTGTAGAAAAAAAATTTGTTTCATAGCTAGTAAAAAATTTTAAAGCTAAAGGAATGGCAAAATAATAAGAGAAAATCGCTCCAAGAAAAAATAATAAGGGAGAGATTAATAATAATAAAACTGCTATCTTTTTTTCTTGCAAATAAAGAGCAGGCAGCAAAAACAAATATAATTGTAAGAATGCCACAGGAATACTAACAAAAATCGCAGAATAAAAAGATAATTTAATATAGCTAAAAAAAACTTCAGAAGGAGCGGTAAAAATAAGTTTTCTGGCGGTGGTAGAGATAGATAAGAAAGGTTGTAATAAAAAAGCATATATTTGATTAGCAAAATAATAAGATATACAAAAAGAAAACGCAAAAAAAGCGATTATCCATAATATTCGCAATCGCAGTTCGGCAAAATGTTGTGGGGCGGTAGAACTATTTTTTGATTTTAAAATAAACATACTGTTCGCAAATTTGCAATGTTGTGAGCATAATTTTTGTTTGAAAAAACAAAAGAACCTGCCACTAAAACATTTGCACCAGCTTTTACAACCAAAGGTGCGGTATCTAAATTAATACCTCCGTCAACCTGTAATTCGATATTTTTTCCACTATTTTTGATGAGTTGATATATGTTATTGATTTTTTGCAATTGACTAGTTAAAAATTGTTGCCCACCAAAACCAGGATTAACAGTCATGATTAAAATTAAATCGAGTTTATCTAGTAAATATTGCACTATATTTTCAGGGGTTGATGGTACTAAAGAAATACCTGCTTTTTTATGATACGATTTAATTAAAGTAAGAGTGCGATCAAGATGAAAACAGCTTTCTGCATGAATAGTGATGATATCACATCCTGCATCAGCAAAAGCAGAAATATGATTTTGTGGGTTATTTATCATTAAGTGAGCATCGAAAGGAAGTTTAGTAACCTTGCGTAAAGATTTAATAACTTCGTTGCCAAAGGTGATGTTTGGAACAAAAGAGCCATCCATAACATCAAGGTGCAAATAGTCTGCATTTGCCTGTTCTAACAATGTAATTTCATTGCCAAGTTGAGAAAAATCAGAAGAAAGTAAAGAGGGAGCAATTTTAATCATTTTTTTAAACAATTGAGAGCAATCAAATCGTAAATAGGATGCTCTAAACTAGAAAGAGATGGACTGGAAGAAAAAAGCCAGCCAAAAAATATAAGAGTTTTTTTATTTTGATAAATTTCAGAAACTTCTAACAACATTTTACTTTCTGGTTTTTGATAGGCTGGAGCTTGCCAACATTTATGCAAAACAATTTCAAGATTATTAATTGTTATTGGTTGCTTTATTTGTAAAAAAATTTTTTCAACTTTAGCAGTGTTTTTATTTAACAACTGAACATTGCCAGTGTTAACAAAAACTATTGGTTCTTCTTTTTTATCGACAACTTGATTGATAATGCTATTGTCAGGATTATCGGCAGGATTGTTGTTAATTTTATCTTCGGCGAAGGCAGAAAAAACAAAAAATAAAATCATGCATAATATTTTTTGGCAAAGATTGTTTAATTTCATTGTGTGGTGACAGATGTTTTAGAATTGTTACTAAAAATAAATTTTCCCAAAAGTTCTTCAAAGTTGACAGATGATTGAGTAAAAGAAATTTCTTGATTAGGATTTAAAAATTCTTCGCTACCACCAACTGCAATGGCTAAATATTTAGAACCAAGCAGACCTTCAGAAGCAACTTTAATTGAAGAATCGATTGGGATTAAAATATTTTTATCGAGTTCAAAATGCAATATTGCTTGATAAGTTTTATTATCTAACTCTTGTTTAGTAACGTTACCAATTTTTACTCCTGCAATTTTTACATCTGCTCCATTACTAATACCGTCTGCAGTGCTAAATTTTGCAAACAAAGAATAAGTTTTATTATTTTTTAATTGATGTGTTTTAGAAAAAGACGAAAAGAAAAAAAAGCCTGCAATAATTAGAACCACAGTGCCAATAAAAAAATCAAAGTAATTGTGAATTTTTTGCATAAAAAAATTATTTTGGTTGCCAAATAGTTGGAACACAACTAGTTTTAGCAGTGAATTTAGGATTATAGGCATTTTTGGTGCCAGTTTGATTTGGTTTATGATTTATTTGCCAAAAATAAGCAAGTTGATTGGTTTTAGGAGGTTCGTTTATGCTATAATGCAACCAAGAATGCCAATTAGCAGCAACCTTTGAAGCTTCTGGCTTGCCTTTATAAATAACAAATCTTTTTTTATTTTTTTTGTTTTGATAATATTGGTTGCCATAAGAATCGACCCCTATTTTTTCATTAGAAAAACAAATGAAAAGCTTGTTTAAAATATCGGTGATAATTTTCATAAAAAAGCA
>JBILTH010000118.1:0-3685 GCA_044371635.1 Rickettsiales bacterium | reverse complement strand
ATAAACAACTTTAATTACAATCATTATCGCTTATTAAAGCTTTCTTGGTGTCAAGAAATGCTTTTAGTGGTTGATGGTAGCAATCAAATTAAAGCTTTTTCTGTTAACAATGGTAATTTATTATGGCAAAAAGAACTGTCTGCGATATTTTCCGCTGCTCCTGTATGTAAGGCAGATTCTATTTTTATCAACAGTAGCAATAATAAAACTTTTTCTTTGCAAAAAAACAGTGGCGAAATTAACTGGATTCATCAGGGTTTGATTGCCAACACTTCTATTTTGAACAGCTCTAATATTGCTTTGTGGAAAGATAATTTACTTGTTGCTTATGCTTCTGGTGATATTTATTTATTAAAACAAAAAACCGCCGAAGTGTTGTGGAAAAGCAATTCTTACCTACATCAAAACACTTTTCATCACGATTATCTTAACGATGTTAATGCCAATCTTATTATTGATAATGATGTTGTTTTTGTACTAGGAAATGGCGGTCTGCTAAAAAGCATAAAACTTACCGACGGTTCAGAAATATGGAAACTAGAACAATCGGGCTTGGCAAATTTTTGGATCGCCGATCATAATTTATTCTTTATCAATAATCAAAATCAACTTATAGCTCTCAATAAAAACAATGCCAAAATTAAGTGGCAAACTCAATTACCTTATTTGGCAAAATCTAAAAAACTCGATAGCAAAATTATTTATAATGGTTTAGTGGTGGCAGGTGAAAAAATTTTAATTACTAATCAAAAAGGAGAGTTTTTTATTGTTTCTGCTCTTGATGGTGCAATTGAAACAAAAATTAATTTAGGAGCAATGATTTTTCATCAACCATTGGTTTTAGATGATAAAATTTATTTACATCTGCTTCATAAATTTACTAGTCAACTAATAGTTTTACAATAATGCTTACATCTTTTTCCAATCAATACAATGCTGCCGTTACCGAAAGCAAATGGCAAAAATACTGGCAGGAACAAAAAATTTATCAATGGCAACCATCACAATCAAGGTTTGATAGTTTTGTGATCGATACTCCACCTCCAACGGTTTCTGGTTTATTACATATGGGACATGTTTTTTCTTACACTCAAGCCGATTTTATTGCTAGATTTCAACGTATGCAGGGCAAACAAGTTTTTTATCCAATGGGTTTTGATGATAACGGCTTACCTACCGAAAGGTTAGTTGAAAAAATCATCGGTAAAAAAGCTAGCATTTACGAACAAGAAAATGGGCAAGGGTCTTTTGTTCAAAAATGCCAAGAAGTTGTGCAAGAAGCAGAGGCAGAATTTGAAAATCTATTTAATCAAATTGCTTTATCTGTTGATTGGGAACAAAAATATCAAACTATTTCACCGCAATCGCAAAAATTATCGCAAGCCTCTTTTCTCGATTTATGGCATAAAAACTACATAGAAAAAAAACTTGCTCCAGTATTTTATGATATCACCGATCGCACCGCTTTAGCTCAAGCCGATTTAATTGATTGTGAAGTTGAGGGTTTTCAATATCATTTTAATTTTACCATAGAAAAAAATAAAGTTGCCATCATGACAACTCGTCCAGAGCTTTTGCCCGCTTGTGTTGCTTTGGTTGTTCATCCACAAGATAGTAGATACCTTAATTTTATTGGTAAAAAAGCAATTTCGCCTTTATTTAATCTTGAAGTTCCTGTAGTTGCCGATGATCTTGTGCAGTTTGAAAAAGGCACAGGGGCGGTAATGTGTTGCACTTTTGGTGATGAAACCGATTTAAAATGGCAAAAAAAACACAACCTACCAAACCGAGAAATTATTAATAGTTTTGGTAAATTTAAAACTGCTTCCGAACTTGTTCATTTAGCCGATAACAAGCTTTATCAAGAACTTTTGGCTGATAAAAAACTTAAAGAAGGCAAAGAGGCAATAGTTTTAGCTTTAACTCAACAAAAATTACTTTTAGGTGATCCGCAAAAAATTGTGCGTTCTGTAAAGTGTGCCGAAAGATCTGGCACTCCTATCGAAATTATTTCTCAAGAGCAATGGTTTATCAAATTACTTAATAAAAAAGCCGACTTGCATCATAAAGTAGAGCAATGCAACTGGAGGCCAGCTTATATGAAAGTAAGAATTCAGCAGTGGATAGATGGCTTGGCTTTTGATTGGTGCATTTCTAGGCAACGATTTTTTGGAGTAAAATTTCCTGTCTGGAAGCTAGTTTCACTTGATGGTTTGCAAACTAAATTTGCGGTGGCAGATATTTCGCAACTGCCAGTTGATCCGCTTGTTGATTTACCTTTTGGCTATGTTAAAACTTCTCACAATTTAGTTGAAGATATTAGCGGGCAACGGTGGCAAATTTTTCCAGAAACTGCGGTGATGGATACTTGGGCAACTTCTTCTATCACTCCGCAACTTTCATCTCATGCAATTAGTAGTCAATTTTGTTTTGATTCTACCAGACACAATCAGCTTTTTCCTGCCGATTTAAGGCCTCAAGCTCACGAAATTATTAGAACTTGGGCATTTTATACTATTGCCAAATCTTTACTGCACGAAGATAGTGTTCCTTGGTATAATTTAATGATTTCTGGTTGGTGTTTGGCTGCTGATAAAACTAAAATGAGCAAATCAAAAGGCAATGTTATTACTCCTGCTAGTTTAATTGCTAGCAAAGGAGCAGATGCTGTGCGATATTGGGCTTCTTCTTCAAGTTTGGGGGCGGATATTACATATAGTGAAGAAGTTTTTAAAATTGGGCAAAAATTAATTACCAAACTTTTTAATGCTTGCAAGTTTGCTTATAGCCATTTTGGAGTGCTAAACAAATTTAACAATGCCTATTTTATTGAAAATATCACCTATACTTCCGATTTATATATTTTACAAAAATTGCAAAATGTTTTAGAAATTTATCAGCAAGAATTTTTGCAATTCGAATATGCCAAGGCTTTAGAAGTGGTAGAAGAATTTTTTTGGAAGTATCTTTGCGACAACTATCTAGAAATTTGCAAGGTTCGTTGTTATGGCTTGTTGGCCGAAAAATATGCAGATCAAACATTAAGTAAAGAGCAACAAGAAAATATTTTAGCAGGTCAAAAAAGTGCAGTAAGCACATTGTATTTGGTTTTTAATGCCATACTTAAACTATTTGCTCCGTTTTTGCCCCATATTTGCGAAGAATTATATAGTTTAGTTTTCACTTCTGAATTTAGTGAAAAAAAATCAATCCATAGCAGAAATAATTTTGCTTATTTACCTTTATGTTTTGAAAATAGCAAAGCTTTGCAACAAGGAGAATGGCTTTTGGCAGCACTTTTTGCAGTGCGAAAATATAAATCAGAGCATAATTTATCAATGAAAACTACTATTAATAAACTAATTGTTCACTATAATTTTTACGATGATGTTTTATTTGATTTAGGCAATGTTTGCAATGCTAAAAATGTTGAAATCAATTTATTTTTAGAAAATGTCAAAATAGAAAATTAATGACAAAAAGTAAAAAATACGAAATAGAAATAAGTAATACCATTTCAACTTTTTAGTTAATCACCTATAAACAAATACTTTTTATAATTTCATTGCCTAAATTATTAACAAATTAACAAACTTGATTTTCTAATTCAATTAAAGTTTCAAATACCTTGTTTTTAATTATGTTGTCTTTAATAAACATTTCTAACAGCCTATCAATGCAATTG
>JBILTH010000117.1:0-3706 GCA_044371635.1 Rickettsiales bacterium | reverse complement strand
AAATTATCAATTGCTTTTTTTTTGTTTATTTCAAGTTCATACAATCTTGATTTAAGCATTTTCATGGCTTCTGTTTTATTTCGAAGTTGCGATCTATCAGATTGGCACTGCACCACAATATTTGTAGGTAAATGAGTAATTCTCACTGCCGAATCGGTTTTGTTAACATGTTGCCCACCAGCACCAGAAGCTCTGAAAGTATCTATACGTAAATCTTTTTCTGAAACATCAATTTGAATATTTTCATCTATTTCGGGATAAACCCACACAGAAGCAAAACTTGTTTGTCTTTTTGCATTGGCATTAAAAGGCGAGATTCTTACTAAACGATGAATACCGCTTTCATTTTGAAGCCAACCGCAGGCATATTGACCAGTAATTTTGATTGTTGCCGATCTTATACCAGCCTCGGCATCGGCTAAAAAAGAAACAATTTCACTAGAAAAATTGGTTAAGTTAGCAAATCTTTCATACATTCTTAACAGCATCAAGGCAAAATCACAAGAATCAGTTCCACCAGCACCAGCATTGATATCTACAAAACAATTATTATGATCTGTAGGTTTGTTAAATAAGCATTCAATAGCAAAATTTTTAGCTATTTTATATATATCAAGCAAAGTTTTTTCAATATCAAACAATAAAGCAGAATCATTTTCTGCTGAAGCGAGTTGTAAATATTGTACAGAATCGTTAAAAGTGTTATGTAGATAATTAAATTTATTTAATTTGTTATCTAAAATAGATTTTTCTTGCAAGATAAATTGAGCTTGTTGTTTATTTTGCCAAAAATTTTCTTGAAATGTTTGTGAATTAAGATTTTTTAACTTTAAATAAAGAGATGGAGGGTCAAAGACACCTCGCAATAACAGCTAATTGTTCTTTTATATTATTAACAATAATAGTAAAATCGGTAATTAGCATAAGCTATGTTATATATTTTGTTTTAGTTTTAATGATTTCTTTAGTTTGTGAGTTAAGCAATAAAGAATAAACAATAAAATGATTTTTTTTATTTTTTTTAACTCCAGAAAGCATATAGCCATCGGTGACACCCGAGCAGGCAAAAATAATATCACCTCTAGCCATTTGGCAAGCAGTATATTGTAAATTAATGTCTGTAATACCCATTTGTTTTGCTCTGTTAATTTGATTTTGATTGTTATCAAAAATTAATTTACCCATCATTTGCCCTCCAACAACCTGTAAAGCAGCGGCGGCTAAAACACCTTCTGGAGCACCTCCTGTGCCTAAATAACAATCTATACCAGAATTGGGATTGGCACAAGCAATAACACCCGCCACATCACCATCAGATATAAGTCTAATTTTAGCACCCGCTTCTCTAGTTTTAGCAATAATTTCTTGATGCCTTGGTCTATCAAGAATCATTATAACTAAATCAGAAATAGAACATTTTTTTGCCAAAGCAATATTTTTGAGATTGTTAATAATAGAATCTTCGAGATTAATAATGTTTTGTGGTAAATTAGGACCAACCGCAATTTTTTGCATATAAACATCTGGGGCATGCAAAAAACCACCTTTATTATCAACTCCTTTGCTAGCAAAAGCAATAACAACCAAAGAAGATTCGGCCATATTGGCACAAATAGTTGTACCTTCTAGTGGATCGAGAGCTATATCAACTTTTTCGCCACCGCAACCAACTTTTTCGCCAATATAAAGCATTGGAGCTTGGTCTCTTTCACCCTCACCTATCACAATTTCTCCTGAAATTGGCATATTGTTTAAGCCTTGTCTCATTGCCAAAACCGCAGCTTGATCTGCAAGATAATTGTTTCCCTTACCAATGTAAGGATAGCAAGCAATGGCAGTTTTATTAACTAATGTAATAATTTGAGAAGTAAGAGAAGTTAAAGAAGACATTAACTAGATAATTTTTGCTCTTTAAATTCAACATGTTTTCTCACAACAGGATCGTATTTACTAAACAGCATTTTTTCTGGTTTTTGTTTAGGATTTCTTCTGGCTAAATAATAATAACCAGTGCCTGCTGTACTTACCATTTTAAATAAAATAGAACTTCTTTTAGATTTAGATGATTTAGGTTTGCCTGCCATATGATTTATACTAGAATTAAATTAATAATTTGAAATTTTTTAAAAAAAGAAAAATATCTTGCTTTTGTTGTAATTATGATTATTTTTTTGCATAAATTAACTAATAATACCATTTTTATTTCTATCATATAATTAAATAAATTGTCTTAACACGATACAAAAAATACATCACGACCGATATTTTTTGCTATTGAAATTTAATTATTAAAAGCTATCATTATAAGACTGTTGCATTCTAATATTTATTGCAGCTTTTTAACAATTTTTAAGAAAAATTTTAACTATTTTTAGCCCCATTATTATTTGGCTAAAAATGACTAAAATTTATACTAAAAATCGTTAAATAAATATAATTTAAGAGATAATACCAAATCTCATTTATAATTCTAAATATAGCAATATAGCAAAACATTTTTTAATGATGAAAATTAATATTAATTAAATAAATAACCTATGATTATCGCACAACAACAAAAAAAAACATCTAATTGGTTTTATGAATTACGCAATACAATATGTGCCGAATTTGAGCTTATAGAGCAAGAGTTTTCTGGCAATAACAATGCCAAGTTTCAAAAAAAACCTTGGCAAAGGCTCGATGAAACCACTCAACAAAACGGTGGTTATGGCGAAATGTCTATCATGAAAGGTAAGGTTTTTGAAAAAGTGGGGGTTAATTTTTCTGAAGTTTTTGGTAAATTTTCTGATAAATTCAAACACGAAATTCCAGGAGCAGAACAAGATCCTAGCTTTTGGGCTTCTGGAATTTCATTGGTTGCTCATATGTCTTCGCCCTTGGTGCCTGCGGTGCATTTAAACACTCGTTTTATCTGCACTAGCAAAACTTGGTTTGGAGGCGGTGCCGATTTAAACCCTGCCCTACCTAACGAGCAAGATACCCTTGATTTTCATCAGGCTATGAAGCAAGCTTGCAACAAAACAGATGATGGCTATTATGATAAATTCAAAAAATGGTGTGATGAATATTTTTTTATTAAACATCGCAATGTGGCTAGAGGTGTTGGGGGTATTTTTTACGATTATTTAAACACTGGTGATTTTGAAAAAGATTTCACTTTTACTAAACATGTGGGGCTGGCTTTTTTAGATATTTTTCCAAAAATAGTAAGAAGAAATATGCACCTAACCTACAATGAAAAACAAAAACAACAACAATTGCGTTATCGCGGTTTATATGCAGAATTTAATTTAGTCTACGATCGTGGCACTCGTTTTGGTCTTATGACCAATGGCAACCCAGAGGCAATTTTAATGTCTTTACCGCCAGTTGCAATATGGGAATAAAAATAATATTTCCGAACTATTTTTCAAAAACATAAGTTGGCAAAAAATAAAATATTAATCAATATCAAAAAACAATATGCAAAAAACACATAAAATTTATGAAGGTAAGGCAAAAATAATTTATGCCACAGAAAATCCCGAATTATTAATACAATATTTTAAAGATTCTGCTACCGCTTTTAATGGCATAAAAAAAGCCGAAATTATTGGCAAAGGTGAGCTTAACAACTCAATATCTGCCTATATTATGCAAATATTGGCAAAAAATAATATCGCCACTCATTTTATTGAAAAAATAAATAATAAAGAGCAATTAA
>JBILTH010000171.1:0-2768 GCA_044371635.1 Rickettsiales bacterium | reverse complement strand
TGCAACACTATATTATTTTAGTTGTGCTAATGCAACACTATATTATTTTAGTTGTGCTAATGCAACACTATATTATTTTAGTTGTGCTAATGCAACACTATATTATTTTAGTTGTGCTAATGCAACACTATATTATTTTAGTTGTGCTAATGCAACAACACGATATGTTTAATATGAATATAAAAATAACTAAAATTTCTCCTCAAAACTAGCAAAAAAGCAAAATATAATTTAGAATGTAACAGTGCCATTATAAAATCTCTGTTCCAAGATTTTATATGACAATTATAAACTCCGTCTTCCTTTAAAACCAATACCATTATTTCCGTCTTTGTTGTTGTTTTGTTTATCGCTTGTTGCTTCGTTGTTTTTGCTATAGGTAACCTCAATTGACATATTTAGCTCAATTCTAATCATTATATAAAAACCATTGTCGGTTGCAATATTGAATAAATCTTTCATTGCCAAAGCCATGATCTGCAACTAAAATATATTGATATTTATCTGACAAAATATGTCTTAATGCCCTAATAAAAGCAATTTCCATTTTTTTTATGATTATACTGATTCTTGCCCTTTGGATAGTTACATATTGAAAAATATAATAGAATTGCACTGTCTCCAAGAATTACTGATGCACATAGAATTAATAAATCATTTCTGCCGCTTGTAAAATCAATATTTAATAAGTATTTTGTTGTTTTTATCTCCTATCTCTCTTTGCTTATGTAGTATTTTAAATATTGTCTTTATGTAAAATCTCCAAAAAATTATCATCTATTTGAAAATTTTAAGTAATCGGTAAAGCCAAACATCATTGGTTTTAAAACTAGTTCCATAGGTTTTTTTGATAATTCCCTAACAATTGTGCTAGTATTAGAACTAGAGGCTCTTAACCATCGCTTCTACCGCATGCAAAATATTATTTGCAATAAACCAGATTTATCTTATTAAAGTTACCTCTTAATGTTTCTAACAACATACAAAACTCTCAATAAATTTATGTCAAAAAACAAAATTTTATTGCTATCATTTTATTTATTCAAACATGTAGGGTAGTGAGTCTAAATCGCCCTCCCTCTATAAAATTTTTTTGGAAGGGCGACAAGATGAAAAAAATAAATTATTTATAGCTAATTTTTAGATAAACAAAATAGTATAAAATAATATGATATTTTAGATTTTAGCTAAAAAACCCACCGCCAAAAGGAAATTTTCTTTTTGGTTTTTCTTCTGATCTGTCCCTTTCTGATCTGTCTCTTTCTGATCTTTCTCTATTGCCACGATCGTTGCGATCGCGATCATTACGATCACGATCTTTTCTATCTGATCTATCAAAGTTACGATCTCTGCTACCACGTTCACGATCACCACTGTTACGATCACCACGATCGTTTCTGTCGGATCTGTGATTTCTATCCGATCTGCTGTTTCTATCTTTTTCGCCACCATGACCTTCTCTACCGTTTTTAGCAGAATCTCTTTCGTCAATAATTTGGGGTTTATTAAGTATTTTATCGGAAATATCTTCGCCAGTTGCTTGATCTACACAACGATAACTTAATTTTGGTCTGCCTTTTTTATCAAAACCAATAACTTTTACTTTTACAATATCTCCTTCATTGATAACATCTTCAACAAATTCAATTCTATGATCTGCAAGTTCTGAAATATGAACAAATCCATCTTTATTATCAGAAATGCTAATAAAAGCACCAGCATCTATAACTTTTACTACTGGTCCCTCAAATAAATCGCCGATTTGCGGTTCAAAAGTTATGCTTTCTATCATAGAAATTGCTTTTTTAATTGCCTCTGAATTGTTGGCAGAAATTTTTACCAAACCGCTGTCTTCAATATCAACTAATGCTCCAGATTTTGCACATATATCTTTAATAACTATCCCTCTAGATCCAATTACTTCTCTAATTTTTTCTTTGGCAATATTCATAGTTTCAACTCTTGGAACACGATTATTATCGTTTCTTGGAGTGGAAATAATTTGATTCATTTTTTGTAAAATATAAAGTTTTCCAGCACATGCTTGAGTTAAGGCTTTTTGCATTATTTCGATGTTGATACCAGTAATTTTGATATCCATTTGTAATGCAGTTATGCCATTGCTTGTACCAGCTACTTTAAAATCCATATCGCCTAGATAATCTTCGTCTCCCATGATATCAGATAAAATAACATAGTTTTCGCCTTCTTTAATTAGACCCATAGCAATACCAGAGACTGCAGATTTAATTGGCACTCCAGCATCCATTAGGGCAAGAGAAGCACCGCATACTGTAGCCATAGAAGAAGAGCCATTTGATTCGGTAATTTCAGATACAACTCTAGTTGTGTACGAAAAATCTTTTTCGTTAGGATAGATTGGATTTATAGCTCTCCATGCTAATTTTCCATGACCTATTTCTCTTCTACCTGGTGATTTTAAAGCACCCACTTCACCTACAGAATAAGGAGGAAAGTTATAGTGTAGCATGAAAGATTCTTCTGTTAAGGCACTTTCTAATCCTTCTATTAGTTGCTTATCTTTGGCATCAACCCCTAATGTTGTAACCACTAAAGCTTGAGTCTCACCTCTTGTAAATAAAGCACTACCATGAACTTGTGGCAAAAAGCCAATTTCAATTGATATTTCTCTTATTTGATCTGGTTTTCTACCGTCTATTCGGATGTTGTTTTTTAAGATATTAACTCTTACAATATCTTGTAAAAGCTGTTTAAAAATTGATTTTAATAATTTTTCATCAATACCT
>JBILTH010000116.1:0-3730 GCA_044371635.1 Rickettsiales bacterium | reverse complement strand
AAAAATCAATACCAACAAAGAATTAACTACCGACCAAATTATTATTAAATATTTTTTAAGTTTTTTTATAAAAAATTTTGAAGAATTCGATTATAGCACAGCAAATCTAATTTTAGTTAATCAAAAAACCGATCTAATCCGAAATATGTCTAGTTATCAAGTTTATACTCAATTTCAAAAAATAATGGAAAAATCAACAGAAAATAGCCCTATGTTATATTTTGGACAAAACTATCAACGCACTATCAATATAAACAATATTGAGTTTTTATATCCTGAAAAAAACAAAGGTTTCAAAGAAAATATTGACAATATATTAAAAAAAATCATCATTCAAGTAAAGCCAGAAGTTCCTGATTCTGCTATTGTGAGTTTTTCTGAAAATATCAAAACTATTGATGAATTTAAACGAATCAAAACAATAAGCAATAATTATAAATATTGGGTTAAATTTAAATATAATTCAATTAGCAAATATGATAAAAATTTTAATTTTACCATCTTAAAATATATTAAACAAAAATAAAGCTATGATCACTTTCTGTAATTCAATTTCTAAATCAATATTGTTATTAGTGACTGTCTGCTTTTTTTTTATTGCCAGTATAAGCAAGGCAACTCAATTACCTCGATATTTAGGTTCAGAAAAAAAATTTCGTAGCTACATCTATAATCCAAACGAAACCTATCGCTATTTTGGACATTATAATTATCAAGGAATTATCGAATTCGATAAAGGCGAAACCGCCACTACAATTTCTATGGGCGATCCTACTTTATGGCTCATTGAAACCTCTGGCAATCGTTTATTTTTAAAACCCGTTGGTGAAAAAAATTCCGAAACCAACATGACAGTTATAACCGCCAAAAGAATTTATCATTTTGAGTTAATGGCAAAAGAAGCTAAAGGCATAAATGACAAAGATTTAATTTTTATTGTCAGATTTTCTTATCCAGAAGATGAAAATCAAAATATCGTCGAATTTCCAAAAGTTGCAACAATTGAAGAACCAGATTTACGAGATATGTCAAAGTTTAATTTCAATTATCAATATACTGGCGAAAGAGCTATTGCACCTTCAAAAATTTTTGATGATGGTGATTTTATCTATATGCAATTTGCCGACAAAAAAACAGAGCTACCCGCAATTTATGCTGTAGATTCGCAAGGTTATGAATCACCAATAAATTATCGCATTAATAGAGATTACTACATTATTGAAAAAATCGTAGCACAACTTACTTTGCGAAGCGGTTCAGATGTTGTCTGTGTCTATAATCTAAACACCTACACTTCAGGAAAAGAAAAAGTCTCAACCCTAAAAGCCAATCAAAAATTTAATCCTTTCACTTCTAAAGTATCACAACCAAACGATCCAACCTTACAACTAGAAAGAAATAAACAAAATATCTTAAATAACAATGCCAACATTGGCACTTCTTACAACGAAAACCCAAATGCATTAGATCCTACAGGCTTTAATAGTTTGCCAAATAATAATCAAATAAAATATTAATCAATGATTTACTATGATTTTTTTGGAAAAAACTGTCGTTTAGAAAAAAATTTACAAAATAAACAGCCTTTTGTCACAAAATTGCAAGAATTAGGTATTGTTTATCAAGAAATTTGCTTTCTCAATCAAACACATAGTAACGAAGTTGTAATAATTGATAGTATGCAATCTTTATTTCATATTTATCAAAACACTTTGCCACAAGCCGATGCAATTATTTCTAATCAAAAAAATATTGTTTTGTCAATAATTACCGCTGATTGTGTACCAATTTTATTGTTTGATAGTAAAAAACAAATTATCTCGGCAGTTCATGCTGGTCATAAAGGAGCAAAAAATAATATTTTATCACAAGTATTAGAAAAAATGCAAATGTTAGGAGCAGAAATAAACAATATTTCGGCCATAATTGGGCCATGTATTCGCAAAAATTCTTATCAAGTTTCGCCAGATTTTTATGATAATTTTTCTACAGAAAAAATTATTAAAGAGAGTTTTTTTGCAATAGATCCTTTAAATTCTGCAAAGTTTATTTTTGATTTACCTGGCTATATCATTCATCAATTAACAACATTTGGTATAAAAAATATTTCTGATACCAAAATTGATACCTATCTTAATTCTCATCTATATTCTAGCTATCGTCGATGCACTCATCTAAACATTAAAGATTGTGGCAGAAATATTAGTTTTATTATTAATCATTAAGTTAAAATGGTATTATAGATGAGATTTTGTATAATCTCCACTTTTTGCAACAGTTATCATAAAAAGAAACAACAAATAAAATATTTAAATAATTATTGATTTTAATCATGACAATCTAATAAATAGTTTTTATACTAAACAATGGTCTTGTTATTTTTGAAATTTATTAATAATGAATTATCTCGAAAAGCTATCTCTAGAAAACAACATCGATTTTAAATCTATTGTAGATAGCTATAAAGAATCTGCAGTCATTTGTCGTTCTAGCGATAAAATGCCAAATTTGTTGTCAATAGTTTGTGCAAATCATAAGTTCTGCAATACTTTTAAGGTTTCTGCTAAAAGTATTATCAATAAAAATTATGATTTTTTTTATGAAAATATAGATTTTGATGATTTTCCCGAAGATAGAATAGAATATTCGAAACTATTAAATTCGATTCAAGAAAGAAAAGAATGCGAAGCTAGTTTGCAACTACCCAATTATAATCGTTATCATAAAAATAAAATACAGATTCATTATATTCCTTCTATTGTTTATGACAATATCAAATTTGATAATTACCATCTGTTTTTATATCATAAAATTTTAATCAGCAACACCGATTCTAAAGTTCATTCTAAAGCCAATCTACAAATATTAAGAAACCTAGAGCGCACTTTACGCACAGAAAAATTATTACGCGAAATTTCTAATCTTATTATAATCGATTTACCAATTCAGCAATTATCACAAAAACTAGCTTTAATTTTACTTAATTATCTTAAATGCGATAGGTGTGTGATTTACGATTATGAATATGGCAAACAAAATTTTTTCGTGGAAGCCTATTTAAAAGATGTTAAAACAATTTATCAACGTGAAAAACATCAAAAAAGCATTAAAACTATACAAGAATTTGTTGACTTCCAGCATAAATTTTATCAAAAATTTGGCTTAAAGAATGCCAAAAAATCTTTTGTTTTTTCTATTTTAAATGTTTGGGAAGATTTTAATTTCACATCTTTAGCTGATTTTTTTGAAGAATATCAAATAAGTGCCGAAATAGTCGTAAATGTGATTTTCAATGGCGAGGTTGTTGGTTGTATTTGCGCTCATCAAACATTGCAACGAAATTGGCTCAACGAAGAAATAGAATTTCTCGAAATAGTTGCAGAGCAGTTTTCTATTGCTTTGGATCGGTTTTATTCAACCAAAAAAATTATTATCTCTAATATTTATCTTTTAGATACGAAAAATAAATTAGAGAACTCTCTTACTTATGAAAAAGAAATGAGAAAAATTCAAAATGAATTTATTGCTCTTGTTTCACACGAATTCAAAACCCCTCTACAAGTTATTGATAGTGCTAGAGAATTAATTATAAGAAAAGCAAATAATACCGAAAATATTGAACATTTTATTGCCAATTATTGCAATAAAATTAGCTCTGGTATTCAGCGTATGAATAGCCTAATTACTAGCACTTTAAATTTAGCTAAAATAGAAAATAATAAAGGGCAAA
>JBILTH010000113.1:0-3739 GCA_044371635.1 Rickettsiales bacterium | reverse complement strand
AGTCTCGGCTGTATAGAAATATAGGATTATTTTTTTAATTAATGGTTTATATTTCGCAAGACTTTGTAGCATTATTTAAAATTTTAAATAAGAAATGGTATAGGCTAAATTTTATCAACAATGAATTATTTTTTATGACTAAAACAACAACTAAATCTGCAGAAGATGGAAATGACTCATCTCAAAAAAATCGAGGTCCATCAGTTCTAGAAGAATTTTTAAATCCTAAAACAACAACTCGATCTGCAGAAGATGGAAATAAATCATCTACTTCTGCATCTTCATCTCATTATCCAAACACTCCTAAGATGCCCACCACCTTGTCATTTCACAAACATGGAACAGAAAGAGATTTTGCACATCCAACTAATACACCATTACCTCCACAAAATCAAAGAGAAGGACTTTCAGCACAAACATTCGGAGAGATTACTGTTGCTCTTATTGCAACTGCTATTATATGTAGTAGAAGAAGAAGCAGACAACCAACTCAAGCACCTATCGATTCTTCAGTTCCTTCTGCGACAATTGGGGTACCAGAAGCAATTGGTTTGCAAACCACCCCCCAAAATGAACAAAAAAGATAATGTAGAACTAGGTTCATTGCGAACTGTATAGTAAACTATTTTTGTAATAATTTTTATTTAAAAAGTCTCAAATTATATATCAATATATTTTGGGACTTTTTGCATTTTTTATTTAATAATTTCGCCATAATGACACTGTCGCATCCCATCTATAATTCCAAATCTAGCCTCATCTTTTTGGCTAAAAATCTTTAAAAAGCCTATACCTATATTAATATACAGGCAATCATTTTTTAAAGATTTTTAGCCAAAAAGATGAGGCTAGATTTGGAATTATAGATGGGAAATGTTATTAGATATAAAATCAATTACTTGGGAAATTTTTTCAATTGCTAAACCAGAACCCATAGCCAAATTTTTTTTACCACCTCCGCCTTTGCCGTTTAACATTGCAACTATATTTACAATAGCTTGACTAGCATCAAGTTTAGTTTCATCACTTGCCAATAAAACATTTACTTTGTTATTATTTTCGATGCCAAAAAAGAGAATTATTTTTGTTAAATTAGTGTTGTGATTTTGATAGATATTTAAAATATTACGCAAATCAACTGTCGAAGCATTGTTAAAAGTGTAATAAGCTAAATAATGTTGAGTAAAATTTTTGATATTAATATTTACAATATCTTGCTGCCAAATATATTGTTTTAGCTGTTGAATTTCTTTATCTTTTTGTTTTAGTTGTTGCAAAAAATCAAAACCAATTTGGCTAGTTTTTTGCAATACTATATTATTTGCTTGCTCTTGTGTATTGTGAATAATGTTTTTTTGTTGCTCATCGAGAAAAAAACTATTATCATCAAAACCAACTTGGTTTGATAAAAATTGACTTTCAGAAATTTTTGCCTCTTCGAATTGTTGTTTTACTTTTAAAGAATCAAGCAAAGCATAAAGTTTTTGCTCTTGTAATTTGAGATGTTGCAAAGCATAAAAACCGGTTTTGGCAGTTATTCTTCTAATTCCAGAAGCGATGCCGTTTTCATTGATAATTTTTAATAAACCAATGTTGCCTGTGCTATTAACATGAGTGCCACCGCATAATTCGTATGAGTGCCCCATTGATACAACTCTTACTGTATCGGCATATTTTTCGCCAAAAAGTGCTTCAGCTCCGCTTTCTTTTGCCTCTTGCAAAGTGGTGATTTTGGTTTGCACAGATGAGTTTTGTCTGATATAAAAATTAACCAATTCTTCAATTTGTTGCAATTCTAAATAGGTGGTGGCACGATTTAAATTAAAATCGAAAGTGAGTTGAGAAGCATCAACACTTGATCCTTTTTGAGTGATAGCATTGCCTAAAACTTGCTTTAATGCCTTATATAATAAGTGTGTTGCCGAATGATTTTGTGCTCTTAATTGCCTGTTGCGTTGATTAACCAATGTAACAACCTGATTACCAATAGCAAATTCGCCAACTCCACAAGCAACTAGATGTAAAAACAATCCTCCTGCGACTTTTTTGGTTTCTTTAATATCGAGATAACTAGGCAATTGCTTATAAACAAGATTTTCTTGATAATGTTTTTGTAAAATAATATTGCCATCATCTCCTTTTTGCCCGCCAGAAGTGGCATAAAATGAAGTTTTGTTGAGAATAATATAGATTGGTTGTTCGATTTGTTGATTAAGGTTTATGCTTTCAACTAATTGCGTGCCAATTAAAATGCCTAAAATTGTAGCCTTAGTGCTAGTTGCAGTGTGGTAACAAAATTCGGTATTACCAAATTGTTGTTTCAAAGCAAAAAATAAAGATTCTTCAGCTTGTTCACCACTACCAACCCAACTATTTTTTGCTCGTTCTTTTTGGTGCTGCATTGCTTTTTCAAATTCTAGCAAATTAACTGTGATGTTTTTTTCTTGACATATTTGTTGAGTTAAATCAAGAGGAAAGCCATAGGTATCATAAAGCTTAAAAGCAATCTCTCCTGACAATTGTTGATTGTTAATTTTAGTTTCTTCTAATATTTTAAGACCTTTCTCGAGTGTTTCTAAAAATTTTTGTTCTTCAAAAAATAAGGTATTCGTGATAAGATCTTTCGCTCGAATAAGCTCTGGATAGGCTTCGCCCATTTCTTTGATTAAAATATCTACCAACAAATGCATCAGCGGTTGTTTTTTGCCAAATGAATAGCATTGCAACATTGCTCTACGCATAATTCGACGCAAAACATAACCTCTACCTTCGTTGCTTGGTAAAATACCATCTGCAATCAAAAAACATGAGGAACGAAGATGATCGGCAATAATTTTAAATTTTGGATTGATATAAATATTGTTGATAGACATATTATTTAAAAATTTTGTGATAAAAAAAATCAAGAGAAAGTGCTATAATAATAAGAAATAAGCCAATGGTGCTAATTAATTGAAATTGATAATTTTCTTTTGATGTGCCAATTTGATTGATGAGATAATAAAGACAAATAAAAGCTAAAATAGAAGCAAAGAAAATTTGGTAAATCAACGAACCAAAATAAGAATAACTATAATCAAAATTAAATTGATAGCCTAAAACCAAGCTATAACACAAAAAATAAACAGCTCCAAATGCCGAAGCAAAAGAAATGGTGGTAAAAAGTGGAGTATGATTTTTTTTTCTGTTGCAGGCTACTAAATAATTACCCAATGAAAAAACTAACATCATAAAAAATGCATAAACAAAGCCAATTACTGGCAAGGCACTATTATTCTGCAAAACTTCTGGCAAAATAAAAAAAGTCAAACCAACGGTACCAATGAAACCGCTTAATAAAATTTTTTTACTAATTTTATGACCATCAAGCCAAGCTTTAATTAGTTCGGAAGTAATTACCGACAAACTAAAAACAACCGCAACAATACCGCTTGGAATAATTTTAGTTGTGTGATAACCAATAAAAAAATTTAATGAAAAATTGCAAAGAGCAATGAAAGGCAAATAAAGTAATTCGGATTTATTTAGTTTTAATCTAGTTTTGGTAAGCCAACAAAAAATAAACATAATAATTGAAACAGCAAAAAAACGATAAAATAAAGACACTTCTAGAGCAACAAATTGGGTATTGGTTTGCAATTTCATTGCAAACCAACTAAAGCCCCAAGCGAAACACATACCAATAAAGGCTAGAATAATCATTTTTCGATGATAATATTAATTTCGATTATAGGTTTTT
>JBILTH010000010.1:0-13013 GCA_044371635.1 Rickettsiales bacterium | reverse complement strand
AAAATCAATATTTAATAAGTATTTTGTTGTTTTTATCTCCTATCTCTCTTTGCTTGTGTAGTATTTTAAATATTGTCTTTATGTTTATATCAAAAAACAAAATTTTATTGCTATCATTTTATTTATGCAAGTATATAGGGGAGTAAGCTTCGAAACTCTTATAGAGTTTTAACCCCTACCGTAAACGGAAGGGCAATTCAGATTGAGGGTGATTAATTATCTTTGCTTTGGTTTTCTATCATTGCAATTTCTTCTTTGGTGAGGTTGTAGAGGGCATAAACCATTTGGTCGATTTTGGCATCTGTTTGGTTAATTTGCTTTTGCAAGGCTAGTGCTTGTTGTTGTTGAGTTTCAAAATGCTCAAGCCACTGCGATTTTTGCAATAGGGCAAGGCTTTTATTTTGCTTGCCTACTTCTGCAAAAAACTCGTTTGTGTTTAGCGAGTGCCATTTTTCAAGTTTTTTGCTGATTTTTGCCACCGCCAAATCTGCCGAAAGCAGTTTTAAAAACTTGCCAGAAAGATTGTTTAGTTGCTTGGTTAGATCTAGCATTGCTTGGGCTTTTTCTATAAACGGTTGTTGCTCTTGTGGGCTAATTACAGGAAATGGTAGATCTTTTAAATAAGCCAGCTTTACTTGCGGAAAAACTTTGCCAGCTTCTAAAACTTTTTGTGTGTATAAAAATGTGTAGTATTTGGAATTGAGAATAGAAATTATGTAATAATCTTTAATAGCAATATTTTTAATAATACAAGTTTGCAATGTGTTGGCAATCCATCCTGTAAGTATCGAGGCTCTTATTTTATCTGCGGTTTGTCTCCACACGATTTTTGGATTGTTATTGATGGCGATTTTTCCAAAATAAACCGACTCTCCTTTTTTTAATATTTCTTTATAATTTTTTCGCAAAAATAACGAAGGTTTGCCAACAAAATAGCGATCGGCATCAGATCCTGTATATAGCGGTATAGAATTTTCTATCAATGTATTTGAATATAATCTTTGCCTGAGATCTGATTTTGTGGCATTTTTACCAACCCTAATTCTTTGATGTTTAAAGCCTGCATCTTTTAGTTCTAAAACCTCATCTAGTCTCTTGATGTTTTCTTGTAAAAAAACCGATTCTTCGGCAACTTGGTTTAGTGCAAAACTGTTGCTGGTAATGATTTTTGCTATTTCGTTTCTGTTAGAGTTTCGTAAATCGGCAATTTTTTTGCTGTTTTGTTGTTTGTTGATAAGCAAAATAGCGGTCGGCAGTTCGACATTTTCAAAAATATCTTCGCCTAAATTGATGATGTTGTTGCCAAAATTGTTGATGATTTTTTTGATATCTGCATATCTTGGTTGATATAAAAAAGTGTTTGGCACAATAAAACCAACCCTTGATTTGGCAATTTGCAATGCTTTGTCAATAAAAATTTTATAACTATCTTTGTATTTTTGAGTAGAATTTGGATAGTGTTTAGCAAAATATTCGGCATCTTTATCAATATCTGCCCCATACGGCGGGTTGCCTACCACCACATCAAAGCCTCCTGTTGCAAATACTTGCTCAAACTCTTCTTTCCATTTAAAAGCAAGGGATTTTTTGAAATACGAATCGATATCGTGCTTGTCTTGTTTTATTTGCCCTTGATTTACTAACAATTCTCCTTGTTTTTCTAGCACTTCTGCCACAATTTTGCCCTCAAATTCGCTGTAATAGCCTGCAATATCTGGGTCGTCTATCAAACTGTTGCCGATTTTGATGTTGCCATCAAGTGTGGTGAGTGGCTGGCGGTGGTGTGCGGTTTTTAGCCACAGCGAAAGCTTGGTAATGCCAACTGATGCAGGGTTTATATCGACTCCGTAAAGGTTATTGGTTAAAATATCGTGATAACTATAATTAATGTTGATGTGCTTTGCTATTTCTTGCCACTGCTGTTGTAGATAATCAAAAACTTTCACCAAAAATGCCCCCGAACCGCAAGCAGGATCAAGCACTTTGATTGATTTTAGATGATCTGCATATTGTTGCCACCACTCGTAGGAGTGTTGTTTTGCCTTGATTTGTGTTTGTTTATCGGCAAGCCAACCGCCCACCGCTTCTTGCACAATATATTGAGTGATGTAGGCAGGAGTGTAAAAAACTCCGTCTTTTTTGCGTTGTTGTTGCTGGTTGCCTGTGAGGTTTTCGAGGTCTGAAATTGACTGCTCAAAAATATGCCCTAAAATATTCACATCAAGATCAGAGCCAAAATCATAGCTATACAGCAACACAATTTTATCGATGATTTCATCGGAGATGTTTAAAATATCAAGATCAGAATCAGGCGAAAACAACCCGCCATTAAACTTGGCAATGCCAATTTCGGGGTTGCCCTCATCCATTGCACTAAACAATAGTTTGAGGCGATTATATTTGCCTTTGGTGTATTTATTATTAAGGGCATCAAGCACTGCATCGTTATTTAAGGCTCCGTTTTCTTTGCAAAACCGAATAAAAATGATGCGATCGATGAGTTTTTGAGCTTTGTAAAGATAAAAGTTTCTGCCATATTTTTGATGCTGGTTTAAAGCAATGAGATTTTGCCAAATCTCATAGCGAAGGGCAGAATAATGAGCATAGAATTTTTTTTCAATTTCAATGCCTTGATTTGTGGTGTTTAGCAAATGCACTGGCGATTGTTGATGTTGCTTGGTAAACAGCCGATCTTTTGCAAGCAAAAAGTGAAACTCGTTTAGTTTGTTTTGGTTACAGGCAAGATCGGCAATAAAAAACGAGTGATATTTGCCTTGATAATTGCTTTGGTAAAGCCTAATTTCGGTAAAGTTGCTTACAATTACAAATTCAATTCCTTGATATTTTGCCACATAGCCAAAAGCCTGCTCTACTGCGGTGCGGTTATCGTTTTTGCGGTTTTGCTTGGAATCAAGATTGGTTTTGCTATCTTTTAGCTCGATTATTACTCGAATATCTTTGCTTGTTTGAGTAAAAAAACCTAAAACTCCGTCTGGTTTTTGCCCGTCAAGTTCGGTTTTTTGCTCTTTTTCAAGGTTGGTTTCGGTTTCGCCCCTTTTGTAAGCATAGCCTAGCACTTCGCCAAAAATATCGTTTAAAAAATCGGCTTGGAGTTGTTCTTCGGTTTTGTGAGCGGTAGAAAGTAGATTATGCCATCTGCTAAAAATAGCAACAGCAGAGGGTTTGACGACAATTTTTGCTTCGTTAATTTTGAGATTTAATTGATGCAAGTTAAAAAGTGATGACATGGGCTTATTGAGTTTTGTTGCCAAAAATTAGTAAAATTTTAGATTAAAGCACTGTTGCATCCCAAATTATATTTTACTGACCATTTTTGGTATAAATTTTAGCTATTTTTAGCCAAATATATTGAATATGTGGCTAAAAATAGCTAAAATTTCTCCTCAAAACTAGCAAAAAATTAAAACAAATTTGGAATTCAACAGTATCATTAATTTTTTATTTTTTGCAAGACATCGAGCTTTACTACTCTACATCTAAAAATTTAAATTGAGCTTCGTTTTTTGGCTATAAAATAAATTTTGTTAAATCGTGTTTAGTGTTAATGAGATCTCCTAAATGGGTTTCTATGTAAGTTTTATCAATATTAACAACCGAATTTTCTGACATGTCGCAAGCATTAAAACTAACATCTTCTAGGATTTTTTCTAATAAAGTATGCAATCTTCTGGCCCCAATATTTTCTATTTCACTGTTGACTTTAAAGGCAATTTTAGCAATTTCGTTTAAGCCCGATTCGGTAAAATTAATTTTGACTTTTTCAACCAAAAGCAAGGCTTGATATTGCTTAATTAAACTTGATTCTGGTTCGGTTAAAATGCTTAATAAATCGGTTTCTGTTAAAGATTGCATTTGCACTCTAATTGGAAAGCGACCTTGCAATTCGGGCAATAAATCAGAAGGTTTAGCTAAATGAAAGGCTCCAGAAGCAATAAATAAAATATGATCAGTGCTAATTGAACCATATTTTGTGTTAACCGTGGTGCCTTCAACAATAGGCAACAAATCACGCTGCACACCTTCGCGCGAAACATCGGTAGAACGGTTAGATTTAGCACAAATTTTGTCTATTTCATCAATAAAAACAATACCATCATTTTCGACTAGTTTTATTGCTTCTAAAATTATTTTTTCATTATCTATGAGTTTATTTGATTCGTCTTCGATTAAGGTTTTTAAAGCATCTGGCACTAACATTTTGACTTTTTTAGTTTTTTCACCGCCCATTGTCTTGCTAAACATATCGCTTAAATTTATCATGCCCATTTGCCCCCCTGGAATATCAAAACTATTAGCAAAGCTATTAGCAAAAGAATTGTCGGTAATTTCGATTTCAATTTCTTTGTTATCAAGACAATTGTTTTCGATTAATAGCGAAAATTTTTCTTGGGTTTCATGTGAAGCGGTTTCGCCTACTAAAATTTTGAGTATTTTTTGTTTAGCATTTTTAATGGCTAATTGTTTCTGCTGCTTTTTTGCTTGAATTTTGCAATCTTTAATTGCCACTTCAATTAAGTCACGTATGATAGAATCAACATCTCTACCAACATAACCAACTTCGGTAAATTTTGTTGCTTCTACTTTTAAAAAAGGAGCATTGGTAATTTTTGCCAATCGTCTTGCAATTTCGGTTTTGCCGATTCCTGTGGGCCCTATCATCAAAATATTTTTAGGAGAAATATCGTTGCATAAAGGCGGAGCGACTTTTTTTCTGCGTAGACGATTGCGTAGAGCTATTGCCACAGATTTTTTGGCTTGTTCTTGCCCAACAATAAAACGATTTAGTTCGGCAACAATTTGTTTTGGAGTAAGATTATTATTCATTTGCTGTTTTGTTTGATTTTTCGTTGTTATAAGTAGAAAAATTGAGCCATAGACTCGCCATAATAACTGCTATCGAAGTGAAAATGATGATGATAAAAATTTTAACCATAAATTTAATTAAAAAAATCACCCATTTTTTTGAAAATACTTTCAGTTTTTTGATTATTGTTATTTAATAAACTATCAAATTGCTGTAAAGCTATTTTTTCTTCGGCAGTGAGCTTGTTTGGCACAACTAGATTGATTTGCACAAACATATCGCCTCTTCTACCGCCACTGTTTAAGATAGTCATGCCCTTGGCTTTGAGACGAAACTGCGTGTTGTTTTGAGTATATTCTGGAATATTAAGAGTGGTTTTTGTGCCATCAATTGTTGGCACCAAAACACTACCCCCTAAAGTTGCGGTAGTAAAGAGCAACGGCAATTCGAGATAGAGATCATTTTCTTTGCGTATAAGATTTTGATGTTTTTTTATTGCAATATAAACATATAGATCGCCTGGCTTGCCACCGCGTACACCAGCCTCGCCTTCGTTGTTTAAGCGAATGCGGTTACCATCTTCAACTCCAGCAGGAATTTTGACAGAAAGAGTTTTTTCTTTGTTTATTCTACCGCTACCGTGACATTTTTTACAAGGATTTTTAATGATACTGCCCGCTCCTTTACAAGTATGACAAGTTTTTTCAACAATAAAAAAGCCTTGTTGAACTCTAATTTTGCCAGCACCATTACAAGTTTGGCAGGTTTGTGGCTTGGAATTTTCGGCAGAGCCACTACCGTTGCAAGAATCGCAAACGCTAGCAATGGCAAAATTTATTTTTTGCTCTACTCCTAAAAAAGCTTCTTCTAATGAAATGGTGAGATTATAACGAACATCAGAGCCACGATTTGATTGCTTGGTAGAAGAGCCGTCAGAAAACATATCGCCAAAATTGCTAAAAATATCATTAAAATCAAAGCCTTCAAAACCACTTTTATTGTTACTAGAAAAATTATTTTCTTGGTGACCATAGCGATCGTAATTGGCGCGTTTATCGGGATCTTTTAAAATATCATAGGCTTCGGTTGCTTCTTTAAATTTTTTTTCTGCCTCCTTGTTGCCAGGATTTCTATCGGGATGATATTGCATTGCTAATTTACGATAGGCTTTTTTAATGTCGTCGATAGAGGCGTTTTTGCTTATACCAAGCACTTGATAACAATTTGGTTTACTCATAATTAAATTTTTGGTTTTTGTAAAAAGAATAATTTTAGAAAAAATATAAGATTTTTTATTTTAAAATACAATCTAATTTTTATTCATAAGCAATTGCTAAACTAGAAATTTTGGCAATTAATTGCTGAACTAAAACTAAATCTTGATAATTTTGTTGTAAAAAATGTTGTTTTGGCAATTGCAAAAGAGATAAAAATTCTGCCCCTGTAGCATTTAGGCTGTTGTTGGCATTTCTGGTTTTGTTTATTCTTAAAAAACTATCAATAATTTGCCCAAACATTAAATATAACATCATTTCACTTGGAGCAGAATCAATAAAATCGTTAGTACAAACTCCTTCTTGCAAAATAATGCTATGATTTTCAATAGAATTTTTAAGCATATGCATTTTATTTCTTTCTTTTTTATTGATATGTAAAATTTCTTCTGCCTCAAATATAGACCAAACAGCCATACCATAGGTGCCATTATCGGCTTTAAGATAACAATAGGGTTGATCTTTGATGTTGTATTGTTGATATTTTTGTTTAGTTTTATCGAGTATATTTTGAGCTTTTTCTGCTAAATTTTCTAGCCCTATTTTGTGTTTAAAATCAATATTGTTAGCAAAATCGTGATAAGTTGAGAAAAACCAAGCATCGAGATGAAGAATTTTTGCTACTTGATTTGCTAACTGATTATAATAGATAAAGTGCTTATTTTTACTTCTTTGATACCAACCAAGTTTAGCACTAGGAAAAATCGGCTGATCAAGATTTTTTAATATTGAAGGCAAACCAGCAGTAAGATCGTTGTTAAGTATAATAAAATTTGGGGTAAAGTTTAAGGCAGAAATTGTTAATGCATTTTCAACTCTTGTTAATGGCCAAACTACAAGATTGGTTGTTAAATTAATACTAGGTAAGTTGATTGCAAATTCTTGCTTTGTGTCTAGTTGCCAATTTGCCAAACAAACCTTGCCATAATTAGCCAACAAATGTTGCAATACTGCTAGATTTTCAAAATAATGTAGATTTCTCGAATGATTTTCGGCAAGAATTAAAATTTTATCAAATTTATTTTGCTGAAAAAAAATATCTAGCACTTTTTTTGCCTCGATAAAGCCTTGTTTAGTTAAATTATTAAACCCCGCAGGAAAGCAATTAGCATCAACGGGAGCTATTTTGAAGTAAGATCTACGCACATCAAGAGAGCTATAAAAAATAGCATTATTTAACTTAAATTGTTGAGTAAAAAAATTTATCAAATTATCTTGATTTTCTTTGATTGCAGAGGCAATAATTTGAATAATGTTTAACATTTTAAATAATGAAATCGTGGTTTTAAAGTAGAATGGTATTGTTTTTTTTAAGATGATATTTTTTTTTAGTAAAAGCCAAGATCAACCCAAAAGCAATGCCTGTGGCAAGCATAGAAGAGCCACCATAACTAATAAAAGGTAAAGTCATGCCTTTGGTAGGAAAAAGCCCTAAACTTACCCCAATATTAACCATTACTTGCATAGTGAATTGAATCATCAAGCCACATAACGAAAGATAAACAAAATAATCTTTCTCGCTTAATGCTTTATAAACTATTCTAGCAATTAAATAGATAAATAACAAGATAATAAAAATACAAAATAAAATACCAAATTCTTCGGCAATAGAAGCAAAAATGAAATCGGTATGAACATCTGGCACAAATTTTTTAACCACACCATTTCCTATACCTTTGCCAAAAAAAGAGCCATTGGCAAAAGCATCGAGAGATCTTTCTACTTGATAATTTTTTTGATTAACATCAAGAAATCTGTTTATTCTGTCTTCGACATGAGGTAAAGTGAGATAGGTCATAATAGCACCTAAAACAAATAAAATTAACAACGAAAACACAAAAAAAAGCGGCACACCATATAAAAAAAGTTGAGCAGCCCAAATTGCCACAAAAGAAATAATCATGCCAAAATCAGGCTGTAAATAAAGCAAAACAACAAAAATTGTTAATAACAAAAAAGAAGAAATATATTTGATTTTTGGCTTATAATAGCTTAATTTAGCAAAGCAGTATGCATGAAAAATAATAAAAAAAGTTTTAGCAAATTCAGATGGTTGTATATTAAAACCAGAAAAATTTAACCAACGAGTTGCTCCTTTAATTTTGGAACCTACCAACAACACCAATAGCAACAAAATAAAAGAAAAGCAAATGCCAACAACTGCCAATAGTTTAATTTGCTCTTGTTGTAAGAAAGAAATAACAATCACTAAGAACAAAGATAGGCAAGCAAAAACTATTTGTTTTTTAATAAAAAAAAGCCGATCAACATCAATTTTTTTGGCAACTACATGGCTAGAAGTGGCAGTGCAAACTAAACCTAAAGTAATTAAGATAACTACAATAGTGAAATTGGTTTTATCTATATCTAGCCACCAAGATTTAAGAAAATTTAAGTTTCTTCGATCGAAAAAATTATATTTGCCTTTGAAGTTATGCTGTGAATGATTCATAAAAAATGGTGGGTGGTAGAAGATTCGAACTTCCGACCTTTACGATGTCAACGTAACACTCTAACCAACTGAGCTAACCACCCAAAAAAAATAACAATAAAAAAATAAATTTTTGCTTATCTTTTTCAATTTTGCAAGCAAATAATTTATATTATAATATTTATTGTCTTTAAAGCTATTATTTAATATTAAAGTTTATTTTAATGATTTAATGTTGTAGATACAAAGCAGATCATTGCCTGTGCGTAAAGTGAATTGTTTACTTACCATTGGCACCACCACATATTTATCGCGTAAAACATAAGTAACTTGAGTTTCTTTACCATAAACATCAACAGAACTTATGGTTGGTATAACTAAATTATCATTGGCAAATTGAAAACTAGTTTCAATGCCATTATCAAAAACTTTGGTTGGCATAATGTTTTCGGCACTACCAGCAAAACTATAATCGAAGTTTAACTCATTATTTTCGGGATTTCTTTCGATAACACCAGGCAAAGGTTCGTCTATTCTGATGCGCGGATTTTCGTTGGTAGGAACATTGGTAGGAACAACAGGAACAACAGGCACAACAGGAACTGGAGAAGGAGCAGGAATTTTCATGGCCACATTAGGCAAAGCAAGTTGCGGAGGCATTGGCAAAGACTGCCCAATTTGTGGGTAGAAAAAACGCACGGTATAAACTAAATCTTCGTCTGCCCTGCCAGTGTATTCATCGGAACGAATATCAAAATGATAGCTTCTTTTATTGCTAATAATGGTAACATTGGTGTGAGCCGCAATTGCCAATGGCCTGATAAATAATCTTTTGCCAGAAGGAGTGAGTTTCCAAGCAAAAGATTCGCCAATTGAAATAGTTTCAATTTCTTCATCTTCGGCAAATTCAATGAAAGATTGATAATTATAATAAAATTTTAGTTCGTAGACCTCGTTTGGATTATAAACTAAAGTGCGAATACGAGAATCGGTAGTGATAGGTGTTTGTGCAGAAGCAAAGCGACAAATAATAAAAAATATTAGTAAAATTTTTGACAATATTTTTACTAAATGACTTTTGTAAAGATAAGCAATAGATGTGTTTTTAATAGAATTAATCTTCATATAATTTTTCTTTTATTTCTAAGGCAGAAACTTCAAAGCCTAGTGGGTTGATTAATCTTTCTTCGGGGGTAAATACTTTATCATCTGGATAAAAATTAAAATTTATGATTATCTCTTCGATTTTTTTGCCAGAAGGAATGCCAGGTATGTTGTTGACTTGCTTTATAATGGTAAGAATGGCTTGATTTGCCGTTTTTTTGTTGATACTTTTCACTCTTATTTCGATAGTGCCTTCTTTAAAAGTTTCGGGATTAACTTGCGATAAAAAACCTGAATTGATGTTTGGAGTTGAAAAAAGACGTACTTTTTCTTTTTTTTGTTGATAGGTAGATTTATCAAAACTAAAATAAGAATGAGCAAATTCGTTTAAAAAATATTTTTCTAAAGAGCTAAATTCATTGCCAGAACCAGCAACAGGTACACCAAGATTATTGTTGTTGGGTTGTTGTAACAAGTTGGTCATGCCTGTGGTTTTATCTAGCTCAATTACATATGGCTCTAGGGTTTTTGAAGATAATACTTGCTTTACAAAAAGCACAGCAACAGCAACTAAAGATATTGAGATAAGCACTAATAAAAACAAAATATTGCGTTGTATTAAAACAGTTTGATAGCGATTAGAATACCATGTTTTAACTTTTTTATAATTTTGATCGTTAGACATTTTGTGATGTTAAATTTTTCTTTACAAAAACTAAAACAACTTTAATAATATTTTATTTTTTAATCAAGTAAAATTTAATGCTTGATTTATTTTTTTTTATTGTATTATTTTGTATGTCGGCTCTTAATCAAGAAAAAATGTCTATTTTGCAAAAACTCGAAAAATTAAATTGGCTTTTGGTTGCTTTAATTACCACTTTAGCTTTTATTGGTTTTGTTGTTTTATATTCTGCTGCGGGAGGTTCTTTTTATCCTTGGCCAATTAGACAAATAGGCTTCTTTTGTTTATTTTTTCCGTTAATGATGTTTATTGCAGTAACTGATATTAAAATTTGGTTTCAAGCATCGTATTGGTTTTATGCCATAGCTCTTGCCATGGTTATTACCGTTGATATTATGGAACAATTAAGTCACAATGCAATGGGGGCAACTCGCTGGATTCGTTTAGGACCAATAAAAATACAACCTTCCGAATTAATGAAAGTTTGCACTGTGTTTGCCTTGGCTCGCTATTTTTACAATACCGATGCCAAAAATATAGGTAAAATACAATTTATCATTGTGCCCTTATTATTAATTATCATTCCTACAGGGTTTATTTTTCATCAGCCCGATTTAGGCACAGCAACCATATTATTAATCGTTGGTGTTTCTGTGTTATTTTTAGCAGGTGTAAAAATGTGGAAATTTATTTCTGCAGGAGGCTTGGTTTTGGTTGCCATCCCCTTTATTTGGCATTTTTTGTTACACGATTATCAAAAAGAACGAGTCTTAATTTTTCTTGATCCTAGCAGAAATCCATTAGGTAGTGGCTATAATATAATTCAATCAAAAATTGCTATTGGATCTGGCGGAATGTTTGGCAAAGGGCTTCTCAATGGCACACAAGGTCAATTAGATTTTTTACCAGAAAAACAAACAGATTTTATTTTTACTATGCTTACCGAAGAACTTGGTTTTTTAGGTGGGGTTGGCACTATCGCTATTTATTGTGCAATTATTGGAATTTGCATTAATATTGCCGTTAAAACAAAACACGAATTTGGTCGGCTTTTGGTTATGGGAGTGGTAAATATATTTTTTGTGCATATGTTTATTAATATTGGCATGGTTATGGGTTTGTTGCCTGTGGTTGGTGCTCCATTGCCTTTTGTTTCTTATGGCGGAACTATTATTGGCTCAATGATGATTGGCTTTGGTATGATTCTAAATATTGATTTAAATCATAATACAGATTTAAGAAGCTAGTTTTTTATCTTGTAAAAGTTGAATTATTTTTGCCGATGTTTCTTCGACAGATTTTTTTGTAACATCAATTACATGGCATTGTAATTTAGCAAATAATTTTTTAGATTCGAGTATTTCTTCTTTGATTTTTTCAATATCAGTGTAGTCGCAAATGTTATTTTCGCCAATAGAATTTAAACGTGTTTGACGAATATTAACTAATTTTTCAGGATTAATTACAAGCCCTACGATTAGTGGTTTTTTTAGTTGATAAACTGTTTCTGGAATGTTTTGAATGTTAACAAAAGGAATGTTGGCAACCTTATAACCTCTAAGAGATAAATAAATAGATGTTGGTGATTTTGAAGTTCTAGATACTCCAATAATAATAATATCGGCATCGTAATAATCGAAAGCAGCCTGACCATCATCATGATTAAGAGTGTAGCTAATTGCATCTACTCTTAAAAAATATTGATGATCAAGCAAATGTTGTCTACCTACTGTTTGAGTGATGTTCATTTGCAAATATTTTGAAAATTCAGCAATAATATGCGACAAAACAGGAATGCAAGGCAATTGCAGTTGTTGGCATTTTTTATGCAGATCTTCAACTAATTCGTTTTGCATGATCGTGTAAAGCACAATGCCTGGATATTGAGTAATAGTTTCTAAAACTTTATCTAATTGTGATTTGGTACGAGTAAGAGACCAAATAAAATCTTTGGTTTCAATGTTTTCAAATTGAGACAATACTGCTCTTGCAATTGAACCAATTGTTTCACCTGTAGAATCAGAAATAAGATGAAGGTTTATTTTTTTATTGTTCATCTTGGTTTTTTGTGTTGTTGTTTGGTTCTTCTGTAACCGTTGCAACAATTACCAAAGCGGGTTTAATTAAACGATCTGCAATTTTGTACCCTGCTTGAATGACTTGTAAAATTTCACCATTTTTGGCATTTTCTGGCAAAGTTGGAACTTGCGACAAGGCTTCGTGCAGGTTGTGATCAAATTGTTGTTTTAGTGGAAATATTCTTTCGACTTTATTTTTGCCTAGAGTTTTAATTAGTTCTTTTTTAGTCATTTCAACAGCAGCGGCATAGTTTTTAATTGACTCGTTTTTTTGAATTTCTTCTTGCGGACAGTTATCGCTTGCCATAAAAAAATTTTCAACCACAGGTGCCAAATCACTAACAAAATTAATGATCGCAAATTGATGTGTTTTTTCTTTTTCTTCTTGAGATCTTTTGCGTAAGTTTTCGAAATCTGCTAAACTTCTGAGTAGTTTTTGATTTAATTCTTTAATTTGTTGCTCTTTTTCGTTTATTTGCTGTTGCAAAATTTCGAGTTCTGAAATAGGAGCAGATTCTTGCTGTGCAATGTTTTCTTGCACTTCTTTTTCGCAAGAATTAGAAATATTTTCTTGAGACATGTTATTTTTGGTTGTTTTTTGTTTAAGTTGTTTTAT
>JBILTH010000111.1:0-3766 GCA_044371635.1 Rickettsiales bacterium | reverse complement strand
ACACATATTCTTATCTTGGGCAAGAAGAAAAATCTTTTGATGAATTTGAATTGGATGAATCTTATTTTGGAGCCAAAAGAGTAAGGGGTAAAAAGGGTAGAGGAGAAGCTGGAAAAACACCTGTTTTTGGACTATTAAAACGAGATGGAAGAAGTTTTATGTAGAGGTAGTAAAAAACTGCACCAAAGAGCAATTAATGCCAATTAGTAAAACTAATTTTTTGGGTAAAATTTTAGAAAGGTCAATTATTAATACAGATGGCTGGAAAGCTTATGATGATTTAATATTAAATGGCTATACTCATCATAGAGTTTTTCATTCAAAAAATGAATTTGCTAGAGGCAAAAATCATGTTAATGGCATATAATCTTTTTAGCAGTTATCAAAGAAAATATTGGCAAAATTTAATCTAATTAACCGATGAAAAGTTTATCTTGCATTTAAAAGAAAGTGATTTTAGATTTGAAAAAACACAATTTATCTAAAATTTTGTTGAAAATAATCGAGAGGAGATATTTTTTAAAATTGTGTAAATCTAAATATTTTACTAGATTTGAAAATAATAAATGAGATTTGGTATAATTTATTTTTTACGATACATTAAAGCTTCGCTGATATGATGAGATAAAATTTTTTCTGAATCTTCTAAATCGGCAATTGTTCTGGCGACTTTTAAAATTCTATCAAGAGATCGCATAGAAAAATCTTTTCTCTTTATGTTGTCTGCTAAAATTACTTCGGCAGATTTATCGAGAATGCAAAATTTTTCTATTAATCGCCCTTTAATGTTGCTGTTTATTTTGCTTATATCTTTCATGTCTAATTCATTTTTATAGCGATTTTTTTGTATTTCTCTTGCCCACAAAACTCTTTTTCTTACACTTGCAGAATCGTCTATTTTTTCATTTTCTTCTGGCTTTTCTTTTTGATTATTATGTGTTTGACTATCTTTTGATTCATTTTTATCGCTATTAGATTTTTGCTGATCTTGTTTATCTTTTTCTGCTTTTGACTTAAATAAACTAACATTTTCAACGGTAATAAATAAATCAATACGATCAAAAACTGGTTCAGATATTCTTTTTTGATAGTCAATTCCACATTGCGGAGCTTTTTTACATTCTTTTTCTGGGTTGCCAAGATAACCACAAGAACAAGGATTCATTGCAGAAATAAATTGAAATTTTGCAGGATAAGAAACATGAAAATTAGCTCGAGAAATGATAATTTTTCCATCTTCCAATGGTTGTCTTAAAGAATCGATAACTACTCTTGGAAATTCGGGCAGTTCATCTAAAAACAACACTCCGTTATGAGCAAGCGAAATTTCTCCGGGTTTAGCTTTTGCACCTCCTCCAACCATAGCAGCCATAGAGCAGGAATGATGAACTTCTCGAAAAGGTCTGGTGGTTATTAACGAGCCAGAAGCATTACCAATAACACTAGCAAGCATATTAATTTCGAGTATTTCACTCAATTCAAGATCGGGTAAAATACTTGGCAATCTTTTTGCTAACATTGTTTTGCCAACACCTGCAGGGCCCATAAACATTAAATTATGACCACCTGCGGCAGCTATTTCTAGGCATCTTTTTGCCCTTTCTTGTCCTTTTACATCTTTTAAATCGGGATAATCTATTGCGGGTTTTAATAATGATAAATTAAATTGTGGTCTAGTTAATAGTTGATTACCTTTTAAATGATTTATGATAGCAATTAAGCTTGGGCTAGCAATAATGTTGATATTCTCTCCTGCCCAAATTGCTTCTTGACCATTGGAAACTGGACAAATCAAGCCACAATCATACTGATTTGCACCAATAGCCGCAGAAAGCGCTCCGCTCACCGCACATAAATTGCCCCCCAAAGATAATTCACCTATCATAAAAAAATCGTCAACCAAGTGTTGTGGTAAAACTCCAATTTCAATCATGATGCCAATAGCAATAGCTAGATCAAAATGGCTACCTTCTTTTGGAAAATCAGCAGGAGCAAGATTAACAGTGATGCGTTGATAAGGCCAACTTAAGCCGGTAGAAAGTATGGCGGCACGCACTCTTTCTTTTGATTCCCCTACTGCTTTATCGGGCAAACCTACAATTATAAAACTTGGATTGCCAGCAGAAATTTTTACTTCAACATTAATAATAATTGCCTCGATGCCAACATAGCAAAAAGTTTTAGTTTGGGCGACCATATGGTGAAAATTTGGGTTATTTAGTATGATGATAAAATTTTATTAGTTCATTTTTATTTTACAAGTAAAATTTTAAATGTATGATAGAATTTTTATTTAAAACAGCAAAAAACTAATTTCGAAATATAAATTATAATTTTCTTTTTTATCATAAAAAAACATATTTGATTTATGTATAGCCCAACTAGATAATAAACTAGCAGTAAAAAGTTTTTTTGAAATATTGATTTTAAAGCCAAAATCAGAAAGTCTACCAGATTTTATTTCTGCTTGCTTGCTATTGTTGACATATCCATAATTTTGAAAAATTTCTAGTTCAGTATTGTATTTAAAGAGTGTTGGTAAAATTTTATTAGTATTAGCGATTATTTTATTGTGCAAAATATATCCGTTATCACCATTGATGATGTTTTCTCGAAAAGCACTAACCGAATTATAGCCACCAACAGTGATTTGCTCTGCTCCAAAAAGCCGACTAAACGATTTTTGACTTTCTATTTTATGTAACATAGATAGAGATGAAATTGGCAACCGATAAGAAATTTCTCCATCTAGTTTTAGTAGGCGAAATTGATTTTTAGGTAAATTTTTATTATTATCTTTATTAGCATTAAAAGCAGATAAACCAAATAAAAAACTTGGTTTAATTTTTGTAGAAACATTGTTGAAGGGTTGCCAAATATGGGCAAGGCTAATTTGCCCAATGGTTAATTTTTGTGAACTTGTGACTAGTTTAATGCTATCAAGATAGTTTTGAGACCCTCTTAAAGTAAGAGAATTATCTAAATTTAGCTGTTGTTTATTGTTGTTAAATAATAAGCTGTTAATACCAAAATTATGTCGATAACTCCGCCCTGCAAATTTTATATTTTGTTGTTTTTGATTGAAAAAACTAGATAAATAATTGTAATAAAAATGAAAATTTTTGGTGCTATAGGTGTAATCAAAATTAACATGTTGATACAGGTTAAAACCAAGTTTATAGCGATTTAAACCTGTAAAATTATTGCCCAAATTATCATAACCTAAATTGAGATTTATTTGCCGATCTGTTTGATGATAAATATGAATTTCTAGCTTATTTTTTTGATATTTAAGTTTAATTTTAGCATTAATGTTGTTTAATTTATTAAATGTATGTAAAGCAGAATTTAACTCAAATATATTAAAAGTTTTGTCTATAAATTGGGCAAAAAAATTATAGTGCTTTTCGTTGATTGAGTTATCAAGAAATATTTTTGATATTTTGCCTTCTTGTATGTTTAGCTGTAAAATATTTTTTTTATTATCAAAACCGACAAAACTTGCTTGTGTTAAAATATAACCTTTTTGATGATAAAAATTATGAATTTTCTCTAGCAAATTAGCGATATTTTTTTTGCTTAAACATTGATTTTTGATAGCTAAAATTAATAGATTATCACTGGTTAAAATTTTTGCTTCTTGCAAAATGATGTTTTTAACTAAATAACAATTATCATAAATGCTATTTGCCAAGGAAATACTAAAGTATAAGAAATAGTAAAGTGAAAAAACACTGATTTTTAACAACATTTTGTGGTGAAAAAT
>JBILTH010000110.1:0-3779 GCA_044371635.1 Rickettsiales bacterium | reverse complement strand
GAGATAAATTTTTTAAAACTGAATATATTGCTGAAAAATTATCAACATTATTACACAAGACCGCTACTACAGAAACAAAAGATATACAGGTTGTTTTACATGTTTGTAAAGCAGCTAAAAAAACTACCGAAGGTTATTCCACAATCGAAGAACTTTTTAATATATTGAAAAAAAAACACACTCTTGCAATACATGGTTTCTTACATAAATATCGAGGCACTACAAACGGAATTGAAATGCTTGATGATAAAGATAAACTAATAAAAACAAAAAAACCAATGTTAAAAACTTTGTCAAGTGAAAGAGATGTAGAAGATGTTGCTTCTACTGAATCAGTAGAACCAATGTTAAAAACTTTGTCAAGTGAAAGAGATGTAGAAGATGTTGCTTCTACTGAATCAGTAGAACCAATGTTAAAAACTTTGTCAAGTGAAAGAGATGTAGAAGATGTTGCTTCTACTGAATCAGTTGTTAAAGGTGATATGCCATCTTCCCATATATCTCAACCAACAATTAACAGAAGAATATTTGAAAAAATGTAGCAAAAAGGGAGAAGGACAATAAATATATTTTTAGTTTTTTGTCTTGGCAATTATATTTATAAACTTTATTATAGAAGAATCATATTTTCTTCTTTATCAATTTTTCAACTACACAAATAATAACTTATGAATATCAATTGCGATCAATCAAAAACTTGTTGCTTTACTAAAATTTATAAAAAACTTTTTGGCAAAAAAAATAAAGTTGCCCACTTGCTGTTAAGCGGAGTTATTGGCAAAGAATCAAAATTTGATTCTGCTTTAAATTTTGCTAATTATCAAAATTTAATCAAAAAAGCTTTTACTACCAAAAACATTAAAGCTGTTGCCATTAGCATAAATTCTCCGGGCGGTTCGCCTGTGCAATCCGAGTTAATTTACAATTACATTCGCTTACTTGCTGACAAACACAAGCTTCCTGTCTATACTTTTGCCCAAGATGTGGCGGCTTCTGGCGGTTATTGGCTATTGTTAAGTGGCGATGAAATTTATGCTCATCAATCTTCTATTGTTGGCTCAATTGGAGTGATTTTTTCTGGCTTTGGTTTTGTTGATTTAATCAGTAAAATTGGCATTGAAAGACGAGTTCATACTTCTGGCGAAAGCAAGGCAATTCTCGACCCTTTCTTGCCCGAAAATCCGAAACATCAAGAAATTTTAAAGCAAGCTCAAAACGATATTTACCAAGCTTTTGTTTCTTTGGTAAAAGATAAAAGACAAAATAAACTTAACGAAACTCAACAACAGCTATTTAGCGGGGCATTTTGGGCAGGAGCAACCGCAGTTAAACTTGGTTTAATTGATGAAGTTGCTACTTTACAAAATAAAATGCAAGAAAAATTTGGTGAAGAAGTTGAAATTGTTGCTATTACCGAAAAAAAATCATCTTTTTTAAAAAATTTACTTACCAAACAACCAAGTTTAGCTAGCTTAAGCAGTGAAATTAGCGAAATAGTAGCTTTCTCACGTTTTGGCTTGTAGTTTTTTTATACAACACCATTTTTACTAACTAACACAACACTATTATTTCTCATATTCTCACTTCATTTTTTGGCAAAACACTGCAAAAAGCCACCGTTTATATAATTATAAAAACAAAAATGAAGTTAAAATGTGGTTTTAATTAGTAGAAATGATATAAAATATTATGCACCACAATTATTTTTATTACCTACAACAAAAACTCAATATTTTGCCTGGTGTCAATAACAATTTGGCAAAATATTTTAAAAAACTCTTAAACGGCAATGCCATATTTAATTTATGCTTACATTTGCCAAATAAAGTTGAAGAAATAGAACATTCTTTTAATTTTCATCATCAAGGCAAATATTTACAAATATTAAGCGGAGTAGTAGAAAAACATTATTTGCCACAAAATAGCAAACAACCTCACAAAATTATATGCCATAGCAAAAATCATTACTTTAGTTTAGTTTTTTTTAAAATTTTTCCTAGTCAATTAAATATGTTAAAAATAGGGCAAGAAATTGCGGTTCTTGGTTATGTTAAAAAAAATTTTAGTGATATAGAAATTTCGCACCCCCTAAAAATTGTACCAATTAAACAAATACATTTTTTGCCTAAACATCTACTCACCTACCCATTAAGTGCTGGAATTGCTAATCAATTCATCAACAATAAAATTCAACAAATATTAAAAAACTTACCGCTTGATAAACTCGAATGGCTTTCGCCAGAAATTATAAAAAAAAACCAGTGGCAAGGTTTTTATGCTACAATTAAAGCTTTGCATCAACCTATAACCCAAACTCAAATAGAAAATCCCTATTGGCCGGCTCGCAGAAGACTTGCTTTTGACGAACTTTTAACTTGGCAGCTCGCCACTTTAATGACTAAACAAAAACTAGTAGTAACCTATAAACAAAATGCTTGCATCAACGAAAATCTGCTAAATAATTTTATCACTTCTCTACCTTTTCAACTTACCGAATCGCAACAACAAGTAAGCCAAGAAATTTGCACCGATATTTTAGCAAGCAAACCAATGTTTCGACTACTGCAAGGCGATGTTGGTAGTGGCAAAACAGTAGTGGCAATTATTGCATGTTTGCAAGCCATTTCTTGCAATAAACAAGTTGCAGTACTTACTCCCACCACAATTTTAGCATTGCAACATTTTAAATATTTTTCGCAATTATTGCAAAATTTTAACATTAAAATTGGTTTATTAATTTCTGATAACAAAAAAACTGCCAAACAAAAACTATTGCAACAGCTTAAAAACAACGAAATAAATATCATAATTGGCACTCATGCTTTAATTGAACCAGAAGTTATATTTCACAATTTAGGGCTAGCAATTATAGACGAACAGCACAGATTTGGAGTTTTGCAAAGATTAAAATTAGCTCAAAAAGGCAATAATATCGATTTATTATTAATGAGTGCCACTCCTATTCCTAGAAGTTTAATGATGGCAATTTATGGCGATACTGCAATTAGCTATATTAAACAAAAGCCGATGCACAGAAAAAAAATCACCACTTTACTCATATCAAGCCAAAAAATTTCAGCCTTATGTCAATCATTGTTAAAATTTATTGACAAAAAAGAAAAAGTTTATTGGATATGCCCAGCTATTGAAGAAAACGAAGAAACAGAACAAGATCTTACCAATAAACTTACATCAGTGCAAACTAGATATACAGAACTTTGCAAAATTATTCCTGCCAAACATTTATCAATATTGCATGGCAAACTAAACGATAAAGAAAAAGATGTCATAATGCTTGAATTTGCCAATAGTGATAGTGAGAAAAAAATTTTAATTTCTACCACAGTAATTGAAGTTGGTATTGATATTGCTTGTGCTACCACTATCATCATTGAAAATGCCGAGAACTTTGGACTAGCTCAATTGCATCAATTAAGAGGAAGAGTTGGACGATCTGATTTACCTTCATTTTGCATTTTGCTTTATAATCAAAAACAACCAAAACAAAGATTGCAAATTTTAAAACAATCCGAAGATGGCTTTTTTATTGCCGAACAAGATTTAAAATTAAGAGGAAGTGGCGAAGTTATTGGTACAAAACAAAGCGGTTTTCCAGAATTTAAAATTGCCAACCTCAATATAGATTACGATTTATTAGCAATTTGTCATCAACAAGCGAAGGAAATTTTAGCCAACGACAAAAACAACATGTGGCATATTTATCAACAACTCATGACACTTTTTAATTATCAAAATTGTTTAGATTATTGTCAAAGTTA
>JBILTH010000009.1:0-13247 GCA_044371635.1 Rickettsiales bacterium | reverse complement strand
ATCAGAAACCTGAATGAAAATAGCAATATAAACAAATAAAATAATCGGTTGCAAAGCGAAAGAAATTAAGTGCATGAACCATTTGTTAAAAATATCTGTAGTTTTTTTGAATAGTAAGGTAGGAAAAATAATTGGTGAGATAAAAATATAAATAACAATTGCTAATGCACTAGTAACAAATAAATATAGGGCTCTAACAATTACCAAAATCATCATAATAACAAAAAAGAACATAGAAATAGCAATTAAAAAACCATAAACCCCCGTAACAGCAGTGGCAAATATTAAAGCAATCACATTGCCAGTAGATATGCCAGGAGTAAATGCTAGATAATATTTTAATTTACAATCAAGCAGATTAAATATTTTAAGATATTGAAAAGATGTTATATCGCTAGCTTTGCCATTAATTAGCACCGATTGATCTAAGGCACATAAATCGTCATGTGCACTTATGTAATGAAAAAATTTCGTTATTAATTCTGGAAAAGAGCCGTAAATTGCATTAAAAAAAGCAACTTTCCATGCATCTCCAAGAGCGAAATAAGATATTATACCGATTTTAAAAATAAATAAAATAGTTTCTTTTCTTTGTGAAATTCCAATAACATCACCTGGAGCCATTAATATTTTAATACTAAAAAAGGAAATTGCTAAAGTCATGGCAACTCTAATCGCATAATGCAAATTATTTTGAATGCTAGTAAAAATATTTACTCCGTCACTTTCTCCTTTTCTATATTTCGCATAATTATCATCATACATGCATCTCTCTCCATTAGTAGTTTCGCCATTTCGACATAAAGTATGACCATTTTTATTCATAAAAATATTACCAAAAGTCTCGTAAAAACATTGAGCAACTGGCCCGCTAAGATTAATTTCATTACCAAAAACCATAGTTTGATCTTTAGAAGAAGTGCTTTTGAAATTAAGACAAGAATAGTCAAAATAACGATTGAGTTTTCGGTCTTTTATAGTATAAGGAACATCAGAAGCTATAGTGCAATGAGTATAATATTGACATTGATTTTGAAGAATAGAAGCATTTGGTTGTGGCATGCAATTATATTCGTCTTGATTTTCACTATCTTTGCAAGGCAAATCTTCGGATGGCATGTTGTTGTCTGTTTCTGAAGGGGTAATTTGATTATCTGATTCTGCATCAATAAATCTATCTCTGAGTTTATCATTAGATCCTTCTAAATCTTGTGAAGGTTTTTTTTTATCTGAATAAGTTGTGCCACCAGCAACAGAAAAATTATAAGGACATATATCGTGGCTTTCGGCACATAAAACCCTACCTTCTTCTCTTTCTTTTATTATAAATTGATGATCAATATTATCTATTTTAAAATCACAGATAGATCCTTTTTTACAAAATACAAATTGTCTTTTTGTTAGGGAATCTTGACTACCTGTGGCTATATTTTCTAAACAAATATAATTTTGAGCAAGGGTTTGGCAACATTGTTTCTCTTTTTCATCAGTGTATTGACCGCAATTAAAATTACCAGCATCAAGACCGCGCAAATAAAAAGGTCGCATCTTTTCTAACACATTTTCATTTTGGTTCTCCTTAACACAATCTGCCTTATTTGTTATATTATGTTTGATGTTGAAAGCATTATTATATTGTGTTGAATCTGCACTCATTACATCGCTTATTTTAAATCTTCTGCCAGAATTTGCAAATTCTTCTTGTTGCATGCTTGATAATTCTTGTTGATTTTGTTTACCTAAATATTGCGAATAACTATCATCTATTTGTCTATCGTATTTTATAGCATCATCTTTATAGGATGGATGCGACCAATTATAGCCACATACTCTTACTTTATTTATTGCATTTTGGGCTTTATTTTTTAATATCTCACTGTGTATTGAAACTTCTATAGCTTCCAAACCAACTAGAATAACCCCAGAACAACAAGCTGTGGTACGTGATGAGAAACACCTCTTAGAACTTTTGACCAATGTAATAAGATCTTGTAGGGGCGAAGGCATTATTGAAAAATTAGGTGTGACATTACATGCTAAAGCTGTACCATTAATTGATATTTTAAATAATGACCAATAAATGTTAAAATACAAATTGCAATATGGATTTGACATTTCAAACATAAAATCTGTGCCTGCATTGAGATCGGATGGAGATTTATTTATCCATGTATTAAAAGTTGTATCAGCATCGATTTTTAGAGTTTCAGACGTTATTTTGTTGGGATCTGATGCATCGCAATTTCGGATGCGTTCAGGACCAATTTTTGGAGCCATTTCGTTTGCACCAACAAAACCAATATTAAATAGCAAAAAGAACAAAATAGAAACAACAAAAAATTTAATTTTTTTCATAATAATTTTTGTGCTTTTTGATAAAAAATTGGAAGCCAATCTTGCGGATCTTCGCCTTGTTCATCCATGATTCTATCAAGCAATGCCACAGTGTCATTTCGACCAGATAGAATTTGAATTATGTTGTCCATGCCAGACAAATCGAGCCTTGCCACCACTCCATCGTTATCTTGTTTTACTAAAAAAAACCTAGTACTAGGATCGGTAGATTTTACAATAGAAAACTCTCTTTCAGATAACATAAAAATGCTACGGTAAGCTTGAGTAGCTCTTAAATTTGGCAAAAATATTTGAGTAGCAGTTTGCTGCACCAAAGTGTCGGATATTTCGCTTTTTGAGGCATCTTCTACAGATTGAGTGGCAAAAACAACCATTGCATTTAGTTTTCTCATGACTTTTAGCCAGTCTTTAATTTTTGGAGCAAAAACTGAATTGCCAATTAATGCCCAAGCTTCGTCTAATACTATCATTGTTGGCTCTCCTTTTAAAGAAGATTGGATGCGATGAAATAAATAAAGCAAAGCAGGAGCCAAAGCCACTTTGTCTTGCAATAAATAACCCATTTCAATGCCAAAATTTCTAGCAATAGAAAAATTAATATTATCGTTTTCGTTGTCAAAAAGTTTAGCATGAGAGCCGTTAGAATGCCAAATAGAAAGCCGATTTGACAAACTTCCTGGACCACCTAAACCCATAAAAGGAGCAATATTTCTTAACATTCGTTGCTCTTTTGGCAGTTTGTAGTTGCCATTTACTGCTTCGTTTATTCTTTCAATTTCGTGAGCCCCTAAAACTTCACCGTTCGTTGAAACCAATGACTTTAACAATTCAACCAAAAAAGTACGATTTTGACTATTATCTTCGAGTTGTAAAGGGTTAAACCCCGAAACTTTAGAAGCAGTAGGAATCATATATTTTCCGCCAATTGCTCTAATAAATATTTCTGCCCCTCGATCTTTATCAAAAAAGAATAATCTACCATGAAATTTTTGTGCTTGAGCACATAAAAAATTAAGCAAAACTGTTTTACCCGCTCCCGTCGGCCCAATAATCATAGTGTGTCCCACATCACGTACATGAAAACTAAAAAAATAAGGAGTGCCCGAAACAGTGTTAAGCACGGTCACAGCATCGCCCCAATGATTACCCTTTCTTTTTCCCGAGGGATAATTATGAAAAGAAGCAAAAGAAGCTAGATTTAAAGTATTTATAGTAGAAGATCTTGCCATAAAGCTAGCATTACCCGGAAGTTGCGACCAAAAAGCTGGCTCAAGATTAATTTTTTCTCTCACTCCCGTAATGCCCGCATTAGATAACTCAACCGATGCCATTGATAAAGCACTTTCTAGTGATTTTTGACTATCTTCTATACACATGACCGTCATGTAATGATTGCCAAAAGAATATGCCCCGCCCATTGCCGAATCGAGAGCTTCATCAATTTCTCTAATTTGAGATACCGCAACATCTTCGGATTGCATCAATCTTCTTTGTTGTAATTGCATTGAGCCAATTGCTACCATTCGATCGGTAAAAACAAAAGATTGACTAATAATTAATTCAAATGGCATTTGCATAAAGCCATCAAAAACACCAGCATGAGTAGCGGGACGATATTCTTTTATCGCCACAAGACCTACATATTTTATAGAATCGGGATTATGAACTTCGATTGATTTTGATCCAATATAAAGCCGCGAAACAGGCAAGTAGCTATCAACATCAGAAGTTGGCACCAAATAGTTTTGTTGATAACCACAATTAACTATTCTGCCTAAAAAATTAAGAATTTCTGATTGAAATCCATCTTCTGTTTCAACTATTTCAAGTAGTTGTGGGTTGTAATTAGAAAAACCATTTAATATTCTTTCAGTCATTTCTTCTAACTCGCCATAAGATTCTTTCATATAACTTTCCCAAGCAGCCTTGTTAGTTTTTTGTTGTGCTTGATTTACCAAATTAATTGCCCCAATCATTCCGCCCTGCACCTGCCCTCTTATAATGGTAAGAAAATGTTCGTTCACAAAACATTTATCATCAGAGTGTCGAGAAGCCCAATTTTGATTTAATTGTCTACTAAAATCATCGGGCATTTCGCCATCTGGAAAAGCTTTTTCTTTTCTTCTAATAGTATGAAAATGCAATGAAAAACTGCTTTGTGCCATACTTTTTAACAAATTATTACGCGTATTTTTTTTAAGATCAACATCGTTATCATCGGCCGTTTCAAAAGAAAAGCCCTTAATTTTTATCACCCTAATTAATTCGTCTTTTTTAGTTAAAATAGTGTTGTGATTCCAGTGATTTTTATAGGGAATAAATTTTGAAGTAGCAATCTCTCTATTAATTACAGATTCTTTTTGTGATTTAATAACAGAAAATTGCATATTAATTTTTAATTATTTTTTAATAAGAAATTATTTTTACCAATTAAAAATAAAAAAGCAATAGCTGGTATTGCTAAAAACATAGAAAAGATAAAAAAATTATACCAACCAAAATAATTAGCATATATTCCGGCAGAGCTAGCAAGCAAACTTCTAGCTAAAGAGCCTAAAGAAGTAAATAAAGCATATTGAGTAGCAGAAAAATTTTTGTTACATAATGAAGTAAGGTAGGCAACAAAAACCACATCACCAATACCGCCACTAACATTTTCAGTCAAAACCGTTAAAAGTAAGTTTAGGTCAAAATTAAAATACCAAAAATTAATATAGATATTGCTTGATTTTGCCAAATAGCAAAAAGATAAATTAGAAGCTGTTTGCAAAAACAAAGACAAATAAAGCATATGCCTTATTGTCATTTTTTTTACTAGAATCGCTCCTAAAAAAACACCGACAAAAGTTGCAAATAAGCCGAAAGTTTTGAGAACTCCTGCTAATTCTTGTTTAGAATAACCAATATCTAATAAAAAGGGCATAATCATATTACCAGCAAAAGCATCGGTTAATTTAAAAAAAACAATAAATAACAAAATAAAATACCATTTCTTTTTGTTAAGCAAATCACGATAGGCATCAATAATAAACAACCAAGTTTTTTTAAAAAAATCTATTTTTTTAAAAGGTAAAGCAAAATTATTCTGCTCTTTTTTATTTTGATGAGTAAAAACAATTCCAAGCATTAAACAAAACATAGTAAAGGCCATTATTAAATAAACCAAATACCAAGCAATTGTGGTCGATAAAAATAAAGCAAAACCGCCTGCAAACAACACACCAAAACGATAGCCATAAATATAAAGCATAGTTGCAATTCCTTGATCTTGTTGAGTAAAATGTTCGATTCTGTAAGCATCTATGACAATATCTTGACAAGCCGAAAAAACAGCAATTAAACACCCAAAACCAATAATAAAAAATAGATGATTTTTTTGCACAGCGAAAGCTAAACAAACACAAGATAAAATCAGGCAGAATTGATTAAGCAAAATCCAAGATTTTCTGTGTCCAAAATATTTGTGTAAAAATGGCACAGAAAAACAATCAAATACAGGGGCCACAAACATTTTAAGAGAATAAGGCAAAGAAAGAAGAGAAAGAGCACCTATTATTGATAAATTAAAGTTATTATCAAATAGAGTTGCCTTCAAAGTAGATAAAATAAGAGCTAGTGGCAAACCAGAAATTAAACCCAATGAAAAAATGATGAAAAAATTTTTGTTATCAATGAGTTTTAAAAACATAAATAATTGTTGAATTATACCATTTTGATAGGTAAGCTTATACAATAATACTTTAAAATAAAATTTACAACAAAAAATTATGCTTCAACACAAAAATCCTTCTACCATCTACGGAACCACTATTTTAGCTGTGCGAAAAAATAATCAAGTAGCAATTGGTGGCGATGGTCAGGTTTCTTTAGGTCATACCGTTTTAAAATCTAATGCCAAAAAAATCAGAAGAATAGGCGATGGTTCAATTATTGTTGGTTTTGCTGGAGCCACTGCTGATGCCTTCACTCTATTTGAAAGACTCGAAGAAAAACTCGAGCAACATCCAAAACAATTAATGCGATCTTGTGTGGAGCTTGCCAAAGATTGGCGAACCGATAAATATTTAAGAAAGCTTGAAGCCATGATGATTGTAGTTGATAGCAATATTTCTTTAGTTCTCACTGGCAATGGCGATGTATTAGAGCCAGAAGATGGTATTATTGGCATTGGTTCTGGCGGTAATTTTGCCCTTGCTTCTGCTCGTGCCTTGGCAGATTCTACCTTATCCGCCTATCAAATTGTTGAAAAATCACTCAAAATAGCCGCCGATCTTTGTGTTTACACTAACAACAACATTATTATCGATCAACTATGAAAAAAATATTTTTGCTATTTTTATTTATTGTTATCAATATCAAACTAGCAGCAGGTGCTATTAATATTAACATTGATAGCAATCAATACAAGGCAAAGCTTTTATTTGCAGGCTTTGATACTAACGAAGACAGTAAACAAATACTACAAAAAATTTTAAGCAATCTTAAAACAACTGGACTTACCGAAACTCTAATTAAACAACCAAAAACCTCATCAACCGATTTTTCTGATCTAAGCAACCAAGAAAATTTTGATATTAATTCACCTCCCAATTTTAATCAATATCAAAAAACTGGTCTAGACGGCATTATTATCGCCTCCTTCAATTACGATTCTATTGGTAATCTTGAAATAAAAATAAGAATGTGGGATGTTTTTGAAAAAAAACAAATTTTTGGCAAATATTATTCAGCATCAAAAGAAAGTTATGGCAAAATTAGCAATCTTATTAGTAATGAAATTTATCGCTCAGTAAGTGGTGAAGAGCAAGGGCATTTTAATTCGCAAATTATTTATGTTTCCGAAACTGGCAGTTTTAAAAAAAGAATTAAAAAAATTTCATTAATTGATTTTGATGGCAACAACTATCGCAATTTAACCGATGGTTCTGAAATGGTACTTACACCTATTTTTTCTAAACGAAGAGATGAAATTTTTTACTTACGTTATTTTCAACAAAAACCGCAAATTTTTTCTTTAAACATTAATTCTACTCGTACTCAAAAAATAGGTGGTTTTCGCAATACCACTTTGGCTCCAAGCATTCATCCGCTTGATGTTAATAAACTTTTAATCACAGCCATAGAAGATGGTAATAGCGACATTTTCGAAATAGACACCGAACAAAATATTGCCAAAAGATTAACCAGTAATCCCGCAATTGATACTACCGCTTCTTATTCTCCCGATGGCAAAAAAATTGTTTTTTCTTCCGATAGAAGCGGTAGTCAACAAATTTATTTAATGTCAAGCGATGGTTTATCACTAGAAAAAATAAGCAACGGCAGTGGCTCATATTCAAAACCAGTTTTTTCAAAAAATGGCAAATTTATTGCTTTTACCAAAATAAAAGGTGGTAAATTTTTTATTGGCATTATGTCTAGCAATGGTGGCAACGAAAAGCTTTTAACCACTGCCTATTTGGTTGAAGGAGCAAGATGGTCACCTAATGATCGCTATTTGATTTATTCTAAAAAATTAGGTGAATATGGCAAAAATTCTATACCAAAATTATATGTTATTGATATTATCACAGGTTTTGAACACCAAATTGCCACCCCTCTCGAAGAAGGAGCAACCGATCCCGATTGGATATAGCATGTGCCATTATAATAATATTAACGATTAAATTTAAATTATAAAATTCAAAGCAATATTTGACAAATAAAAAAAATATTATAATATTTGCAATACTTTAAACTATTTTTACGATACATGCCAAGTTCAAATCCATCTTTTACCAGTGATAATATTTATAATTTTTTTTGCGCTACTTTTGCTAGTTTTTCCATTACTACTGTTTTCACTGGTCTTTTAATAGCTATGTCTAAATATCCCGATGCAACTCTTTGTGCCGGTATTATTGCGACAATTGTTTGTTTTATGTGTAAATCTCCAATTAATAAAACTGTAAATTATCTATTTTCAATTCTCTGTCAATCAACTACAACAACATTAAGAAGAGAAGAATGGTCGCCAGAGTTAGAAGAGCTATATCCAACACAACAACTACAATCGTTGCCAGAACCAGATATAGAGAGAATGCCTCCATCTCCAGAAAATTCAAGACAAGAGCCAGAGCCATCGCAATCTTTAGGCAATAGTGATGTTTCATTTTTATTTGAGACCGAGCCAGATCCAGAATATCATTCATCTATGTCATCTATTTCACAACCAAGTTCAGAACCAACACCAGAATTAGAACAAAGACCAAGAACATCTATTTCTTGTTGCAATTTTTTTCAAATAATAAGAACTTTTTTAAATCGCGGATCAAATAATTACTTATACCAATTGCACTAATTAACACCACATGATAACTAAATATTTTTACAGATTTTTAGCCAAAAAAATGAAATTATATCATTTAAAAATTGTGATTTTATAAATTTATTTATAAAATATAAAACAATCTTTTGATAAATAAAAAACTTTTTTATTGTCACTGTTGAATTCGAAATTTGTTTTAATTTTAGTTTTGAGGAGAAATTTTAGCTATTTTTAGCTTCATATTCAACATATTAGGCTAAAAATAGCTAAAATTCATACCAAAAATGGCTAGTAAAACAAATTTGGAGTTTAACAGTGCCATTATCTACATTCATCTAGTAATTTATTGAGATAATTAGTAAAATCGTTGTTTTGCTTTTTTATATCTTCAGCATTGTAAAAAGGCAAACCGATGATTCTATATTTATCGTTGATTGGGGCATAAACACCTTCATATTTTTTATCGCCATATTTTGCTTGCTCTTGCAAAGTTTTTAAAAAACTTTCTTTCCAGCCTTCTTGCGAGTTAGCAAAGCCCTGATCGGCATCTTTAAATTGACTGCCCTTGACTTCTAGCAAAACTTGATAACAAAAACCACAAGCAAATTGAATAAAAATCATAAAATCTGGGCAAAAACCTTCACCGTTGCTAAAATTATAAACCTTATAAACTTCTTCGTTTCTTAACAAATAAACTTTTTTATCTTTGGCGATTTTGTTGATAAAATTCTGCTCTAAATAAGCAAGGCAGTTTTTTTCATCTTCATTTAAAAAAGATTTTTCCATCACATACCAATCGTTTTCTTTGCTAAATATTTGCTCAACAATTTTTTGCTTCGGATAAGAAAAGGCATCGCCAAAATTGCTAAAACGAAATTCTGTGCTACCAATATATGGTTGCGAATATTGCTTGATTTTGCCAGCAAACCACTGCAAAAACTCAATGGCAATCTCTAGCTTTTGTTGATTTGTAATATCGGCAAGATCATCTTTATCATTTAACACCAGATCAATTTTACAGCCTCCAAATAGCCTATCGTCAAGCAAATCATCAATACTTTTAATGGCAAATTCGTTTTGCAAACTGCTAAACGATAAATTTTGCAATTTATTTAGGGCTTTTCTAAAAATATGCCGATCAAGTAGCTCATTTACAGCAATCGTTTCTTGTTTTGTGCTTGATTGCTTGCTTGGTAATTTCTGCTCTGCCACTTGCGAAGCAGAATATGCAATGCTTAAATCTAGGCAAAATGTTGCTTTTTTGATATCGTCGATCGTGTTTTTTTGCCTATTTTTATTTGCCACTTTTTCATTAACCAAAACTTTACCTGTTTTATAAAAATTCGAGTCTTTAAATTGTTGCTTAAAATCAAGCTCAATCACTTTTTTGCCAGTGTCGATATAGCCGTCTTTTGCCAACTCTGCACTTAAATGCGAAATATATTTTGATTCTTCATCATAAGTGTGATAAATCAACTTTTCTAAAATTGACAATTCGCAACTAAAATCGTCATCAAATTTTCTTTTATTTGGCAAATGATTTTGATAGCTAAACGGGTAATATCGCACTCCTCTGCCAATTAATTGTTTTTCTTTGATGGTGCTTTCTGGAGTTTTTTTGTTGCTTCCGCCTGCATTTTGCCCTTGATACAGCCTTACAATATCAAACAAATTTAACACATCCCAGCCTTCGGTGAGTCTATCAACCGTAAAAATGGCGGTAATGGGGTTATTTTTGCTTTCTAAATTATTTAGCAATTCATCTTGTTGAGCAGTGGTTTTTTCTTTGGTTTTGGTGCCGTTAGCAGAGTTGGTGATAATTAAATTATGATCTGCAAAATTATTTTGCAAAAAATTAACAATTTCAGGCAATGAGATTTGTTGTTTAGCAATATATTGCCAAATGCTATCAAATATTGATTTTGCAGTGTTAAACAACTCTTTTTGCCTATCTTGATGAATATTAGTTTGTTGTTTTAATAACAATAAATCTTCTACACACAAATTGGCGATCAAAGCCTTAAATTCGGCAAAATCGGTAAAACTTTCGGCAATTGTTTTACTTCTTAACAGCATCACACTTTTAAAATTCAACACATTATACTGCACAGCAATTTTGCTACGATACCAATTAAACAGCAATGCAGTGAGAATGCGATTTTTTTTGTCTGCCTTGGCAGAAAGCAAAATAATATGTTTAGTATAGCCTTTTTGTAAAAATTCTTTTAAATCAAAGCAAAAAATTGTTTTATCTTGATATTTTTCTAGCACATTTGCATTGTTTGGAATGGTTGCCGTAAATTCTAGCAACACATTTTTATTATCAACATTATTTTTTTGCAACACTAAATTAATTACAGTATGCTCCCAACCCAAGGCTTCTATTTTATCTTCGCTGGCATTTTCTGATAATTTTTCTACTTTTTCAAGCAAATCTTGTTGATATTTTTTGGTATTAGCATTGAGATGATGGGCTTCATCAGCTAGCATCACAATGTTTTTTTGATGCAAATCGGCAAGAGTGTTGCTGTTTTCTTTTTCGTTATGGATATCGTGATAAAATTTATGAATGGTGGTGAATTTTATTTCGAGCACTCCTTCTTGGCAGTTGCTAAAATTTTCAACTTTTTTGATTTCAACTAGTTTGTTATCGATGATAATTTCTGGCTTAAACAAATATTTCGGATGATATTTATTTGCCAAATTCTGCTCGGTTTTGTTGATAATGTTGTTTTGATCAACAAAAAACAAAAAATTGCGATAACCTTGCTTGTAATAATAAAGCATGGTAGCCGCCATCAACAAGGTTTTGCCTGCCCCCGTTGCCAAATTAAACATCAGGTGAGTATAAGAATTTTTGCTTAATTGCTGTTTATGTTCTTGATAGGCTAAAAAATTTTGCAAGGCTTGTTGTTGCCATTCAAACAATTGATACTTTAAATTGCTGGTGATATATTCGCCAACAACTTGCTTGCTTGCCGATAGTTCGAGTTTTTTTGGCAAATCAAGTGATGCCTTAAATTTTATTTCTGCCATAACTAAATTTCATAAAATTGTTTGGTTAAAGCAATATCTTGTGCCGATAAATCATAAACAACATCTTCTGCTTCGCTGGCCGAAATATACATTTGGTTAAGATCAAGCATTTTGCAAAAAATCTCTTGTTGTTGTTCTAAAGAAAGCTCGTTAAATTGAATGCTTTCAACAATGCTTGGTGCATTTTGCCATTTAAAAAATAATTTGGCATTGATGTTGTAATTTAAAAAATATTTATGATACAGCAAGCCAAATAAAGCCTTTAAATTGTCAAGGTTTTGGCAAGCTAAAATGTGCTCTTTTGCCTTTTCGTTATGCTTGGCAAGCTCGAAATAGCAAAACGAACCGCCACCCTGCCAATTGTGGTTTTTACTAACTCCGCCTTGCTCTCCCTCTAAAACTTTTTGCAATCTCACTTTGGTGATGGTGTTGATATAGCTCATCTGCTCAATTGCAATAAATCTTCTGCCCATTTTGCAAGCAACGGCGGCCGTGGTGCCACTGCCTGCAAAAAAATCAAGCACAAGATCACCCGGCTTGGTTGAGATTTGGATGATTCTTTCAAGTAAAGCTTCTGATTTTGGGTAAGAGAATTCTAAATCTAATTCTAGTAAATGTTCTTTTGCTCTATCGTTAATAATTGCTTTATCATTAATAAAAGAATTAATTTTTATACCCCTATATGTCCCATCATCATCCAAAAGATTATCAATTTCATAAACATCAAAAACATTATTGCTATTTTTTTTAACAACTAAACATTCTTTATTGTTTTCTACATTTTCTTTTTTCCATCTCCATCTTCCTTCTGTGCCATCCGTTTTGATAGGATATATTTCGATTGCATTATCTATTTTTGATATTGATATGATATTGTCATTTTCATTATAATAGATAGGATAAAACATATTCGGTCTATCTTTTCTTAAAGATGCGTTTCCTGATTTCCTTAAACTCAATAGCCTTGTTTCTGTTTTAAATTTATTATGATTCTTTAATACAAAAAATAAAGCATTATTTTCTTTTTTTGAATAACATAACAAATATTCGTGACTTTTTGCAATAGGATAATTTGATTCCTGTCTTCCTCTTGGATTCATTACTGCAGAAAAGCAACTCACAAACTCGCCCCTTCCAAACACCTCGTCCATCAGCACCTTTAAATAAGCCTGTTCGTTGTCATCGCACTGCACAAAAATAACTCCGTCGTCGCTTAATAATTCTCTTGCCACTTCGAGGCGGTTTTTCATAAAAATAAGCCAAGTGCTGTGGTTAAAATTGTCGTTATATTTAAAGCCGTCGTTGCCTGTGTTGTAGGGCGGGTCGATATAAATTAGCTTGACTTTGCCTTGATAAATTGGCAACAAGCTATAAAGAGCAAACAAATTATTGCCTTTGATTAACAAATTATCTTGCTGGTGGTTGATTTGCCCATGCCTTTCGCCATAAGATTGAAAATTAGTGAGGGCTTTTGGTTTTCGCAACACATCGATATCGTCTTTTGCCACAATTTCGTTAAAAAAAATTTCTTGTCGTGTTGAGTAAGTTT
>JBILTH010000008.1:0-13287 GCA_044371635.1 Rickettsiales bacterium | reverse complement strand
AGATTGGCAGAATTTAACCTAATTAACCGATGAAAAATTTATCTTGCATTTAAAAGAGAGTGAGTTTAGATTTAATAACGAAGAAAACAAAAATTTATCTAAAATTTTGTTGAAAATAATCGAGAGGAGATATTTTTTAAAATTGTGTAGAGTCAATATATTTTTATCTGTTTTATTTAGGGATGGTTTTTATTTGCACTGCATGTAAAATGTTGGTATTAAGAACCGATTTTAGTGCTTCATTTACCATTTTATGTTGTATAATTTTGCTTTTATTGGCAAAAGATTCATCGGTAATGATGATGCTATAATGATTGTTATCATCAACCAAAGAATCAATAATAATTTCGGCAGAAGGAAAAGATTTTTTTAAAAGAGTAAATAAATTATCTTTGGTAATTGGCATAAAAAAGTTAGTAATATCGTTTGAGAGTAGTGATGTTTTGTGGGTTAGTTGTTTGGTTATTGTTAATGGTAATATTATGAACTTTTTGTTTAAAATCGGCACAATGACCAGTAAAAAAAGTTATCATCACAATAGAATCGAGCATACATCTTATGCCGTTTCTAGTTGTTGAGCCATAAATATTGGTAGGATAAGTGCCCCACCAAATAGGAGTGGTAAAATTAGTTGAGCCATAGTTTGGTTTAATTAAAGTAATGTTATATTCTTTGACAGGTAAATTTAAAACTGCAGGAGTGTAGCCATGGCTTTGACCATCGATGATAATTTGGGCATTGCTTGGATTGCTGTTAATAGATATATCTCTTAAATTGTTATTAAAAAACCCGCAAGAAAAAGTGCATAATAAAATTATGAGGCTAAATGTTTTTTTCATAGATTAAAAAAATTATTTTTTCCAACGGTTATGAACCCAAAACCATTGCTCTGGATTTTTTTTAATAATATTTTCTAGACTTTTATTTATTTGTAAAGTAAGTTTTTTAATATTTTGCGGTGTATTTGTTAAATTATTTGTGTTAATTGAGTTTTTAAGGTTAAGAGAAAACGAAAATTTCTCATCTTTACGCAAAATATAACCTAAAATTAAAGGAATCTGATATTTAATAGTAATTTTTGCTAGTGAGGTTGAGGTTATGGCGGGGTGATTAAAAAAATCAACCGCAATGCCATCGGTAATTTTTTGATCTGCCAAAACAATTACCCATTCCCCTTTTTTGATAGCACTAATGATTTGCCTGTTTCCTTGTGTGCCTTTTTTAATTAACGAAACTCCTCTTAACCAAGCAGTGATTATTTCAACATAAGGATTGTTAAGAGGGCGATAAACAGTATGCACATTTAAGCCTTGATTTAACAAAATTTTAGGGCCAATTTCCCAGTTGCCAAAGTGAGCAGAAAAAATAATGCCACCAGTTTTTTGTTGTTTTAATTGCTCGATTAATTGTTTAGTTTGTGAATTTATTTCAACAAATTTTGTTAATTTTTTACCACACATAGTGCCGATATGCACAAATTCGGCAATAATTTTGCCTAAATTAAACCACATTTTAGTTAAAATTTGTTGTTTGTTTAGGTTGTTTATATGAGGAAATGCCAAAGAAAGATTGTTGTAGGCTAATTTTTGCACTTTTAATTTTTTTCCAAAAAAAATAGCCATTTTTCCTGCAATATTGCCAATTAAATTAACAGGAAAAATTCGAAAAATAATTAGACCAAAAAGCACAAAAATTGTTTCTAGTAGATAGCGAATTTGTTTTAACACAAAAAAATATTTATTGTAATACAGAATTTTTAACCATTTTAATTAACAATTCTGGATTGTCAAATATTAATTCAATATCTAAATAGTTGATTTTTTGCTGTATTTTTGTTGAAAATTTCACCCAATCTTTTTTAGTGGTTATTGGAGTGAGACCATAATTTTGGCTGTGATTAATAATTTTATGTAGATCAGAATCGCTATAAGAATAATGATCGGCAAAAATTTTAGTTTCTAGCAATTGTAAATTATGTTGCTTTAATAATTGAAAAAATTTTTCTGGATAGGCCAAGCCACAAAAAGCAAATAATTTTTTTTGTTGAAATAATTGTATATTTTTGATAATAATATTAGTAAAAAATATAGGTTTATTGTATATTGATAACATTTGATGTAGAGCTTGATTTTGATTAATAACAACAAAAGCATCTGCCAAATTTAAACCGCTAGTAATGCTTTGCCTTAATGGCCCTGCAGGTAATAAAAACTTATTGCCAAATAGCACAAAACCATCAATTACAAGCAATTTTAAACTATATTGCAGGGTAAAATTTTGCAAACCATCGTCTAGAATTATCGCTTGACAATTTGGTTGATTTTGTTGAATAATTTCTGCCCCTAAATATCGATTTTTATTGATTGCTACATTACCAACTTGATTTAATAATAAAGCTTCATCGGCAATGTTTTTGGCTTGATTTTTTATAAAAAAATTTTGCCGAATTTTATTGCCTAAATAACCTCTGGTTAAATAAGAAAAAATGATATTATGTTGATGAAATAATTTTCCCAAAGCGAGTGCCACAGGTGTTTTGCCAGAGCCACCAGCAATAATATTGCCAATGCAAATGCTTGCAATGTTAATTTTTTGTGGTTTGGATAGACTTTTTTTTAGCAAAAAACTCAAAAAATACAACCCAGAGAATGGTAAAAGTAAAATTGCAATAATATTTTTACTTCTCCAAAAACTCGGTGTTTTCATGATAAGATTTTATAGATCAAGAAAACAACTTTGTTTACTTGTTTTTTCAGAAGTTTGTGGATATGTATTTTGTTGTGCTATTAGTATGTTTATATCACTTTGTAGTTCTTCTTGTTTTTGAGGAGATTCAGAAAAATCTTTTATATATTCTTTCATGAAATCTATAAGTTCTTTGCTACATATATTTGGTATAGCTGTTGTAAGTAGGTTTAAGAAAGGTACCATAAAAAAGATTCTAAAGTTAATTCTTGGTTTTTATTTAATAGATGTGGAGGTGTGAATTTTTTAAAATTTTGTCTCAATATATCTATCTTTTCTCGTTCTGATTTTGTGAAGTTTTCTGTAATATCGCTTAATGGTGGTGGTTTTCTCATATCTATTTGTGATTTTATTTATTTGATTTCTTGATTTCTTATATGGTGCGGATGGAGGGACTTGAACCCACATGCCGTGAGGCGCTAGATCCTAAGTCTAGTGCGTCTGCCAATTTCGCCACATCCGCTAGTTTTTGTAAAAAATTCTAACAGATATTTTTTTATAAGCAAGTAAAAAAATACAATAAAAATATAGCTAAATTATTTTTTTATTTTAAAATAATCAAAAATATAACTCAAAATAATTTTTCCATATAATTTTTCCATGAATGTAAAATCAAAATTTTTACAACAATTTATTGCCAGAGGTTTTTTTGCTCAATGCACCAACCTAGAGCATCTTGATTTACAACTATTTAATGCCCAAAATAATCATCAGCCACTTGTTGCTTATATTGGTTTTGATTGCACAGCTCAATCTTTGCATGTAGGTAGTTTAATGCAAATTATGGTGCTTCGATTATGGCAAAAAAATGGCAATGTGCCGATTGTTTTGTTAGGTGGTGGCACCACACAAATTGGCGATCCTTCTGGCAAAGATGAGGCTCGAAATTTATTAAATTTAGCGCAAATAACTGAAAACACAGCAGGAATTCAAAAAACTCTAAATTCTCTTCTTGATTTTAACAATAAACAACTGCCAAATTCTGCAATTTTAGTTAATAATCAAGATTGGCTACTAAACATCAATTATCTGCAATTTTTAAGAGATATTGGCAGGCATTTTTCAATCAATAAAATGCTTAATTTTGATTCTGTAAAACTACGTTTGCAACGCGATCAACCGCTATCTTTTTTAGAGTTTAACTACATGCTACTGCAAGCTTATGATTTTTTGCAACTCTATCAACAGCATCTATGCACTGTGCAAATTGGCGGTTCCGATCAATGGGGCAACATTGTTAATGGCACCGAATTAATTAGAAAATTTTATGCTAATCAACAACAAGAGTGCAAGCCAGTTTTTGGTCTTACTTGCCCTCTAATCACAACTGCTGATGGCAAAAAAATGGGTAAAACCGCTAATGGTGCAGTGTGGTTAAGTGCCGATTTACTTAATCCTTTTGAGTTCTTTCAATATTTTCGCAATGTTTGCGATGATGATGTTGAAAAATTTTTAAAACTTTTTACAGATCTCGATTTAGAGCAGATAGCTTATTTTTGTAATAACAACAATATTAATCAAAACAAAGAAATTTTAGCTTTTGAGGTAACTAAAATTTGCCATACTCAAGAAAAGGCAAACGAATCGTTAGAGCGGGCTAGGGCAATTTTTATAAATAAAGAAAATTTTCCTAGTTTTAGTTTAACACTAAACAACAACAGCAAAAAATTAACCGATATTTTGCTTGAAATTAAAGCCTGTCCTTCAAAAAATGAAGCAAAAAAACTAATACAAGGTGGTGCTGTAAAAATAAATAAACAAGTAGTTTTTGATGTTTTGCATAGTTTTAATCAACCTCAAGAATTTGAGCTTTCAGTTGGCAAAAAAAAATTTTTTAAAATTATTTTAACATGAGTAACAATGTTTTAGCTATTGGCAATGCTATCACCGATATTGTTTGTAATATTGATAAACAATTTTTGTTAAATAGTAATTTAGTTGAAGGATCTATGTCTTTGATAGATCAAAACAAGGTCAGAAATTTTTCTAACATACTTTCTGCAAATGTTATTGTGGCAGGAGGTTCTGCTGGCAATACCGCTTCGGCTCTTGGTTGGCTTGGGGTGTCAACAAGTTTTTTTGGAGTTCTTGGTTCAGATAAATATGCCGATATTTTTGTTTCTTCTATGCAAGAAAGCAAGGTTAAATTTATAGGAAAAAATCTTTCCAATGAAGATTCGGCAACTTCTTTTATTTTAGTTACTCAAAACGGCGAAAGAACGATGGCAACTAATTTAGCTTCTGCCGCTAATTTTTATGTTGCCGATATGCAAAAAATTGTGTGGCAAAATTTTAATACCATATATATTGAAGGCTATTTATATGACACAAAAAACACAATAGATGCCATTAATTATGCTATTAATCAAGCTTTAAAATACAATATTAAAACCGCTTTTTCTTTATCAGATTTATTTTGTGTAACTCGACATAAGCAAGATTTTTTAGCTTTGTTGCCAAAAATCAATTTATTATTTGCCAATAGGCTTGAAATTAGTAATTTATGCTCTGATCAACAATTTAATCTCAACGAAATTCAACAGTTTTGTCGAATTAATCAAAATCTTACCATTATCATAACCGATAGTGGCAACGGTTGTTTTGTGGTTAATAAACAAAATATCATCAATGTTGCAACCAAAAAAATAACTCCTCTCGACACAACAGGGGCTGGCGATATTTTTGCCGCGGGTTTTTTGTATGGTTTGCAACAAAATTATAGCTTGTTAAAATCGGCAGAAATTGCTAATTTTTTAGCTGGCAAAATTATTCAACAATACGGTGCCAGATTTGACACTTTACAAATAAACACAATATTACAACAAATAAAATCTTATGCAAAATAACAATTTCTTATGGTCTAGCGATAGCTTAAACGATGCTCTACAAAGTTTATTATTAACAAAAATTACTCCCAATATTTTGGCACAAGAAATTTTTTTAGATAGCCGTAAAATGGTTGTTGGAGGAGTTTTTTTAGCGATCAATGGTGAAAATTTTGACGGGCATAACTTTGTTGAATCTGCCCTAAATAACGGTGCTAAATTAGCAATTGTAAGCGATGTTTCTAATTTATCTCATCTTGATTCTCATAAATTAATTGTGGTAAAAAACACAATGCAAGCACTATATGCTTTAGCAGAGTATAAACGCAATAAAACTACAGCCAAAATCATTGCCATTACTGGCAGTGTTGGTAAAACAAGCACTAAAGAAATGTTGCAATTGTGTTTAGGGGCGGTGGGCAAAACTTATTATAGCAAAGGAAATTTAAATAATCATATTGGTCTTCCGCTTTCTTTAGCTAATATACCAAACGATGCTGAATATGCAGTTTTTGAAATGGGTATGAATCATCTTAACGAAATCAAGCCACTTTCGCAACTAGCAAAACCAGATATAGCAATCATTACCACCATAAAACCAGTGCATATCGAATTTTTTGAAAGCGAGCAAGAAATAGCCCTAGCAAAAGCCGAAATCTTTGCTGGCTTAAATAAACAATCTGGTAAAGTTTTGATAAACAAAAATAATTTGCACTATGTATTTTTGCATGAACAAGCCTTGCAATACGGCATTTCTGCTGCTAATATTTTTAGTTTTAGTGATAATATTTCTGCATTGGCAGACTACGCCATTGCTAGTGTAACAATTAATGAAATAAACAATTGTCATCTCGTTGCTACACATAATAATATCAATATTAATTATCATCTTAACATTATTAATCAAAGCATTATCACTAACTCAATTATTATTGTTGCTTGTTTGCATTTGCTTAATGTTAATTTAAATTTATCTTTACAACAATTAGCATCTTTTAATAATTCTGCAGGAAGGGGCAAGTTAATTAACTTATCTTGTCTACACAAAGAATTATTTATACTAGACGACACTTACAATGCCAGCAGTGCTTCTATGAAAGCTGGTATTCTTGATGCAAAAAATCATCAAAATCTTTTAAAAAACAAGAATCTCATTTTAATTTTAGGCGATATGCTTGAATTAGGAGAGAGATCTTTAGAATTGCATCAAGAAGTGCTTGATTTTGCTTTGCAACAAAAACCAGCATTATTAATTTTAGTTGGTAATAATTTTATCAAATCTGTTGCAAATTATATTGCAAAATTACAAAATACTAATTTAATTACATACTCTAATTCTAATTTAGCCGCACATAGTATATTTGGCTTATTGCAAAACAGAGATTTGCTCTATGTTAAAGGTTCTAGGGGTATAAAAATGGAAAATATCATTAATCACTTAATTTCTTTATGCTAAATGGTTTAGAAATTCTCCAAATCGCTTGGTTAAAGAGTTTTTATTGTTTTCTTTTTGCCTATATTGTTGCTTTTTTTAGCATCAAAATATATATCAAAATTGTTAAACAAAAAAAACTCTTCCAACCAATAAGGCTAGATGGTCCGCAACATCATTTAGCTAGCAAAAAATCAACTCCAACCATGGGAGGTATTTTTATTGTTTTAGCAACTCTGCTTACAACCATCATTTTTATTGATATTAGCAATCAATATATTTTAATTTTATTAACCGTAATGCTCTTTTTTGCTGGTATTGGTTTTGTTGACGATCTATTAAAAGTTTTAAAGCATAATCCTAAAGGTTTTTCTGGTAAATATAAAATAATTCTACAATTTGCAATAATTAGCTTGGTTTTTTTATGGCTAGGCAAGGTTAATTTTTTGCATTTTAGCCCGCAAATAAATTTACCATTTCATTTGAATTCACATATTTTATTACCACTATTTTTATACATTATTTTTTTTAATTTTGTTATTGTTGGTTCTGCTAATGCGGTTAATTTAACTGATGGTCTAGATGGTTTAGTTTCGGTGCCAGTAATCATTAATTTATTATGTTTAGCGCTCATTATTTTTGCTGTTGGCAATCCTCTATTTGCCTCTAAACTAGATATTATGCATATTAGCAACATTAAAGAAATGATGTTTTTTTGTTATGCTCTTATTGGGGCAATTTTAGCTTTTCTTAGTTTTAATCATAAGCCTGCAAAAATTTTTATGGGCGATGTAGGTAGTTTAGCTATTGGTAGCATTATTGGTTTAATTGCTATCATTATAAAACAAGAAATTATCTTTTTTGTTATATCTCTGCTTTTTGTAGCAGAAGCATTATCGGTTATTATTCAAGTTTCTTATTACAAACTAACCAAGAAAAGGTTTTTTTTAATGGCCCCATTGCATCATCATTTTGAGAAGTTGGGCTGGTCAGAAACTAGAGTAGTGCGAAAATTTTGGCTAATTTCTTTATTATTTGCCATTTTAGGGTTAACCTTATTCTTTAATTAAATTTTTATGTCCCAAACTATAAAACTAATTCTACCTAACAATCAAGAAATAATTCTACCAATCCACAATCCTTCTGTTGGGCAAAGTGTTATTGATATCACTTCTCTTTACAAAGAAACTGGCATGTTTACTTATGATCCGGGCTTTCTTTCTACCGCTTCTTGCGAATCAAAAATAACCTATATCGATGGCGATAAAGGTGTGTTGCGTCATGGTGGTTATGCTATCGAAGATTTGGCTAAAAATAGCGAATATTTAGAAGTTGCTTATTTATTGCTAAATCAAAAATTACCAAACAAAGAACAATATCAAAAATTTTGTCAATCAGTTAAAAATAATATGCTGGTTCATGAGCAACTTAATATTTTATATCGGGGTTTTCCACGTAAAGCTCATCCAATGGCAATTATGGTTGGTGCGGTGGCTTCTTTATCGGCTTTTTATCACGAAACAGTCAACACTAATAATCTTGAAGGCAGAGAAGATGTTGCCTATAAAATTATTGCTAAAATGCCAACTTTGGCAGCTATGGCCTATAAATATTCTATTGGTGAGCCAATAATTTATCCTCGACACGATCTTGGTTTTGCCGAAAATTTTTTGCATATGCTTTTTGCAAAACCAACTCACTATTACAAAGTAAGTCCAACTATTGCCAAAGCAATGGAAATGATATTTATTTTACATGCCGATCACGAGCAAAATGCCTCTACCTCTACCGTAAGGCTTGCTGGCTCTTCTGGGGCTAATCCATTTGCTTGCATCGGTGCTGGTATTTCTTCATTGTGGGGTCCTGCTCATGGTGGAGCAAACGAAGAAGTGATTGAAATGTTGCAAGAAATCAATAATATCAATAACATTCCTCACTATATTGCTAAAGCAAAAGATAAAAACGATCCATTTCGCCTTATGGGTTTTGGTCATCGAGTTTACAAAAACTACGATCCAAGAGCTTCGGTGTTAAAAAAATCTTGCTACGAAGTTTTAGGAGAATTAGGAATAAAAGATCCTCTTTTAGATATTGCTCTTGAACTCGAAAAAATAGCTTTAAACGACGATTATTTTATTTCTCGAAAACTATTTCCTAATGTCGATTTTTATTCTGGCATTATTTATAAAGCATTAGGTATTCCTAATAATTTATTTACAGTAATTTTTGCAATTGCCAGAAGTGCTGGCTGGATAGCTCAATGGAAAGAAATGATCGAAGATAAAGCTTTTAAAATAGGAAGGCCAAGGCAACTCTACATAGGGTCGGTGCAAAATAATTATCTACCAATTGAAAATAGATAAAAATGTCCTTTAATTTTTCTGTTCTACAAAAATATTTAAAAAAACTCAAATCAAAAAAAACAGAAAAATCTAGTGGTGTTAATTCTAAAAACAAACCATTAGAACAACATAATTTTTTACCTTTTATTTCGCATTACAATGAAAACACTATAATCACCAAAAATGGCGAGTTAATTCAGGTAATTAGATTAAGTGGTTACAACAATTCTTCAATTTTGCACGAATTAACCAATCTACGCGATTCTATTCGCTATGCTTTAAAAACTTATATAGAAAGCAACAATATTGCGGTTTGGATAACCACCATCAGAAGAAAAAAAAATATTTCACCAGAAGGAGACTTTGATAATTATTTTACTAAACACATCAATGATTTTTGGGAACAAAAAAACAATTGGAATAATGATTTTATCAACGAACTATACATCAGCATTGTTATTGAGGGTTTTGATACTTCTATTGTTAATTTTAAAACTTTTTTTTCTTCTTTTTCTTATTTTACAACCAAATTTACTCACCAAAGATATTTAGAAAACTCTCATCAAAAATTGAACAATATTTGCAATCAAATTATTGAATTTTTACAAGATCATGGAGCAAAAAAATTAGGTTTAATTGAATGGAATGGGGTGATTTATTCTGAAATTATGCGATTTCTTGGTAAAATTTGCAATTTACAAGAAGATTATTATCCGCTAGTTGCCAACGAAATATGTCAAGAAATATCACAAAATAAAGTAGTTTTTGGTGGTAGACAAATTGAAGTCAACACCGTTAAGGGCAAAAGCTTTTCGGCAATGTTTAGTTTAAAAGAATATTTTGACATTAATCTTCGTTCTTTAGACAGTATTTTGCAATTACCTTGCGAATTCATTATCTCTCAATCTCTCGATTTTTTTGCCGATAAAAAAAATATTACTCAAGCTAAAAAAGATCAATACAATATTTTAAAACTATCTGAAAGCTTAGATTTTGCCAAGGCAATTGAATTAGATAAGTACTTTGTTTTTAATGAAAATAATCAAGAAAAATCAACAGAAGAACCAGAAGAAGAGTCGAAAGAAGAGTCGGAAGATCAAGAAAAAAAAATAGTTTTTGCAAAAATCCAAACAACTATTATGATTATCAATAATGTGTTGAAAAATCTCGAAGAAGATGTAAAATTACTTACCGAACAATTTCGTCTATTAGGTTTGCCAATTATTAGAGAAGATATTTTTTTAGAGCATTGTTTTTGGTCTCAATTACCTGCTAATTTTACTTTTTTAAAGCGTCAAAAAATTGCTCCTCTAGTTTATTTTGCAACCTTTGCTGCTTTACACTCTTTTTCTTCTGGTAAATTAAACGGAAATCTTTGGGGGCCAGCAATCACAACTTTTCGCACCATCATGAAAAATCCTTATTTTTTTAATTTTCATTATAATTTTTGTGGAAATACTTTAATTTTTGGCAATAAACATTCTGGTAAAAGAGCTATTACCAATTTTTTACTTACTCAAGCAAAAAGAATAGATCATCGTTTATTTTATTTCGATTTTAATCATAATAATTTACCTTTTATTTGGTCTTTATTAGGAGAGAGTTTTTATTTACTTATATCTGGAAAAACAAAACTTTCTATGCTCGAAGCACCATTAACTCTTAATCCTCTATATTTAGAAGATAATAACACTAATCATCGTTTTTTATCGGATTTTTTATTTCATGTTTTAGCAAGTAATAGCAAAAATATTGTCGAACAGCACAAAATGATTATTAATCAAAAAATAGATATTGCTATCGATAATAAAATTTTCGATTTTTTACAGTTAAAAAATTTATTTCAAGAAGAGAAGGATATTTGGCAAGCATTTAATAATTTAGAAATCACTAATTTCTACGATATTTTTAATCACGAAAAAGAAATCAACTGGCAAAATCATAATTTAGCTTTTAATTTAATCGAAATTTTGTCAGACAAAACTATGTTAGCTCTTGTTTTACAATATTTGTTTCATAAAATTATCGAATTTGCTTCTGAAAACAAAATTATCACTGTTTTTCGTGATCCTTTAAAAATGCTAACCAATGATAATTTAACTCAAATATTTTTTAAATTTTGCGATACATTAGAAAAAAAAGGTGGAATATCGGTTTTTATTGTTGATGATACAGAAGAAAATATGCAAAATACTTTATTAGCAAAAATTAATAATATTAGCCATACAAAAATTATAGGTGCAGTAAATTCTAATTCTCAAGCTATTGCTACAGCTTTAAATTTAAGCGAAGAAGAAGCAAAAATTACTCCTTATATTGGAGATCAGCCTGAAAAAACTTTTTTATTAAAAAATGATTTTGATTCTGTTTTTATTAATTTCGAATTAAAACACCATATACCAATCTTAAAAATTTTATCTTCTTCAGCAGAAGAAATTTCAATTATTGAAGAAATTATTCAGCAATCAGAAAATCAAAAACCGCAAGAATTACTTGATAATTTTTTTGAAATTGTAGAGATTTTAGAACAAGAAAAACAAGAATCTATTAAACAAGTTAAAAAAGCCGAAAACATTCGCAAGGCAAAACTTAGCAAAGCCAGTAGATATATAGATTAAATATTTTTTTATGGATTACACTAAAATTGCTATCGCTTTAAAAACTAACCAAGAAAATAAAACTTGGGCAGAAGAAATGGCAAAAATATTACCATCTTATAAAATTGACAATAACATCAGGCTAGCGCATTTTTTAGCACAAATCTGCCATGAAAGCAACTATTGTTTGCAACTTACCGAAAATCTTAACTATACCAGTTTAGCTTTATTAAAAATTTGGCCTAAATATTTTAACAGCGATTTAGCTAATAAATATGGCAGAAACAACAATCATTCAGCCAATCAAGAAGCTATTGCCAATATTGCTTATGCCAATCGTTTAGGCAATGGAGATGTGGCAAGTAAAGATGGTTTTAAATATCGTGGCAGGGGCTTAATTCAAATCACAGGTAAATCTAATTATCAAGATTTATCACAACATTTATTTGGTAATAATAATTTGTTAGACAATCCAGATTTATTAAGCAATAATAAAGAAATTAGCATTAAATCTGCCTGCTGGTTTTGGCAAAAAAACAATTTAAATGCTTTGGCAGATCAAGAAAATATTATTGCCATCACAAAAATAATCAATGGCGGGCAAAATGGTTTAGAGCATCGCAAACAAATTTTGCAAGAGATAGAAAAAATATGCGCGGTTAATGCTTCTGTGGTTGATGAAAATTATAAATTTTCTTTGCCAAATGAAAATTAATATTATTTCGGTTGGTAAATTTGATGATATGGGTTATCAAATTGCTTTTGAAAATTATTTGAAAAGAATAAAATTATTTAAAGTTGAGTTAAAAGAAATTAATATTAAATTTAGTAAAAATCACGAAATTAGCAAAATCAAACAACAAGAGCAAGAGGCTATTTTGCAATACTGCAAGCCAAATAGTGCTAATATTTTACTTGATGAAGCTGGTAAAATGCTTTCTAGTATGCAGTTTTCACATTATTTACAGCAACAAATGATGTTTATTTCTGAACTTAATTTTATTATTGGCGGGGCTTTTGGAGTTAGTGATTATTTAAAGCAAAAAAGTAGTATTATTTGGTCGTTAAGCTTGCTTACCTTGCCTCATTTATTGGTGAGAACATTATTATGCGAACAAATTTTTCGAGCACAAACAATTATTCACAATCATCCCTATCATAAAATTTAAATAATAACTTAGACAATACAAAATTTTAGTTTATTTTCACATCTACTAAAGCTATAACACTCATTTCATTTTCTAATTAACTATCAGAACAAATATTTATCACAACATCTTTTGTTAAATTTTTGATAAACTCATAAATTTTATCTTCAAGATTTTCTAAGGTGTTAAATACCCTGT
>JBILTH010000108.1:0-3875 GCA_044371635.1 Rickettsiales bacterium | reverse complement strand
AGACAATAATTTTTCAAAATAGTATTGTGTTGATATTTTAAACTTAATAAATCTGTTATGCAAAATAATGCCTTTTTTGGTTTGCAAAGTAATTCTCATATAAATTTTCATAAAAACGCAATTCTAGTTTTTAAAGATGGTAGTGTTTTTTATGGTTTTGGCATCGGTATTTTAGGCACTATATTCGGCGAAATTTGTTTTAACACTTCTATCACTGGTTATCAAGAAATTATTACCGATCCTTCTTATGCCGGTCAAATTATCACTTTCACTTTTCCACATATTGGTAATGTTGGTGTCAATATACAAGATAATGAAGGCAAAAAAATTATGGCAAAAGGCTTAATTATTAATCAAGAAATTACCGGTCCTTCTAATTATCGCTCGCAACAACATTTCAATGATTGGTTGATTAATAAACAACTTATAGGTATTAGCGGTATAGATACCCGTGCCATTACTCAAAAAATTAGGCAAGAAAAAGCTAGCACCGTCGCAATTTGTCACGACAAAAATCTAGAAAACATTAATATTTCCCATATCATTAATCAGTTACAACAAAAAACAGATCTAAACAACACTGAATTAGCCTTACTTGCTAGTCAAAACAAAACATATCAATGGCAACAAGAAGGTTGTTGGTTGCAACAAAATAACCAATATCAACAAATAAAACAATTAGCAAAATATAAGGTTGTCGCCATCGATTATGGTGCAAAACTCAATATTTTAAGATGCCTGACCCAGCTTCATTGCGAAGTGATTGTGGTTTCTGCCGATGCAACTTTTATTGAAATCATGAGTCATAAACCAAACGGAGTATTTCTTTCCAATGGTCCAGGCGATCCAAAAGCAACCGCAGAATATGCCCTGCCTGTAATTAAAGAAATTTTAAGAAATAATATTCCTTTATTTGGTATTTGTCTTGGGCATCAGTTATTGGCTCTTGCGATTGGTGCAAAAACTACCAAAATGCCACAAGGACATAGAGGCGGAAATCATCCAGTAAAAAATCTAAAAAATAATAAAGTCGAAATTACTAGTCAAAATCATGGATTTTGTGTCGATTCAGCTTCTTTACCTAATAATGTTAAAATTAGCCACATTTCTTTATTTGACAACACAATTGAAGGAATAGAATTAATTGATAAATCTGCATTTTCAGTGCAATATCATCCCGAAAGTTCTCCTGGTCCAAATGATAGCTTTTATTTATTCGAACAATTTATTGCATTAATGCAAAAACAAAAAAGTTAATTAAAAAAAAATTGATGATAGCACCAATTCATTTACAACAATTATTTTATTATTTTTGTTATTCTCCTTTAATTTGTGCATTATTATGCCTACTTTTAACTTATAAAAAACTTGCTTTTTTAACTACTTTTTTTTGTTTTGCTTCTATTGCCTTGGTTTTAGCTTTTTTTTTACCTAATTTTTTTTCTTTTCATCATAGCATAGTTTTGCAAGATACAAACTATTTGGGTAGTTTAAATGCTATAAATACTGCAGTTTTATTGATAATTACCTTAATTTATTGCATCATTTTATTATTTTATCGCAAAAATTTAATAAAAACTGTGCCAGAAAAAAGACATTGTTATTTTTATGCTTTACTCTTGGTGAATTTTTTTAATCTTATAGGCATAATCACAACTAACGATCTATTAAAACTATATTTATTTATCGAAATATATAGTTTGGGCTGTTTAATATTAATTTCATTTGATAACAACAAACAAATGAAACAACTAAATTTTCATAATTATTGTTTTAATGTTGCCAGCTCGATTTTGTTATTATTTACTTTTTTGTTAATGTATATGATTTTTAACGATTCTAATATTGTTAATTATTGGTTTAATTTACAATTTTCTCACAATATTTGGCTTGCAGATTTATTTTTTTTCTTTTTGGCAATATTTTTATAAATTAAAAACTAAAAGTTGGTTAAGTAAAATATTTTTAATAGAAGGTGTTTTTATTAAAAGTTTATTAGCAATTTTCTTATCTCATAAAATTATTAACAGTGTTTTTGGTCTCAATTTTGAAAATTATTGGTTTAGCCAAGGTTTAATTATTTTTTCTTCTTGCTTTGTTTGTTATTGTACTTTTTTAAGCATCAAAACACAGCATCTTAAATTAATTTCATTGTTGTTAAGTTTGTCAACCATCGGTTTTTTATTGATTATACTTGGTTTAAATCAATACAACATATCTCATAATAGTTTTGTATTTTGGTTGTTGCAGTTGTTTTTTACCAATTTTTTTATTTTTTTATTAAGCGATTTATTGCAAATAAAAAATAGTAATACCAAAATTTGGCAATTAAATAAATTAAAAAATCATACCTTTCTTAAAATGATTTTTTGTATTTTAATTACTCAACTCACATTTCTACCTATCACATTTGGCTTTTTAGCAAGTTGGTTTTTACTTACAGAAAATATCAATTCACCATTATTTTGGCTAATAGTTTTTTCTTTAGCTGTTTATAATTTAGCCCAAGTTATTTTTGCCAATAAACTACTGCACAAAATAATATTTACATAATAATATGCCTCAAAAATCTCAAAATCTCAAAAATGGTCATAAATTTACCAAATCTTCAAAAAAATGGCTTACTAGACAACTAAACGATCCTTTTGTTGAAAAAGCAAAACAAGAAGGTTGGCGATCTCGAGCTGTATTTAAAATTATTGAAATTGATGAAAAATTTAAAATTTTTAAAAAAAAATCAAGTGTTGTTGATTTAGGATCGGCTCCGGGTGGTTGGAGCCAGTATGCAGTAAAAAAAGTTGGTGAAAATAAAGTTGTTGCTCTTGATTTATTAGAAATGTCACCAATTGCAGGAGTGTATTTTTTGCAACAAAATTTTTTGGCACAAGAAACATTAATAAAAATTCGTGAAACATTAGTTAAAATTAACAAACAACCTTATTGCAATGTGCTGTTAAGCGACATGGCATCTAACACTACTGGCAATAAAACAGTAGATCATCTGCAAATTATTGGTTTATTAGAAGATGTTTTGGCGATGGCAGATAAAATTTTAAAAAATGGCGGTTGCTTGATAAGTAAAATTTTTCAAGGAAGTAGTTCCGAAATTATTTTGCAACAATTAAAACAAAAATTTAAGCAAGTCAAATATTTTAAACCTAAATCTTCTAGGCAAGATTCTTCTGAACACTACTTGATTGCACTAAATTTTTTAGGCAATTAATACCAAATCCAACCTAACATTTTGAATATAACAAAAAAAAATTTTAAATTAAAAGTTTAATCGTAATCATTGTCATCTTCTTCTTGTAATTGTTGACATTGCCACTCTTGTTGTCGAGTAAATTTTGTGTAATAATCAAATTTTGATTTGATATAAGTAAACAAATAATTTTCTTGTAAAAAATTTAACATTAACAAATCAAGATGATGTTGCATTTCTTGATAATTTTTTAATTTCTTGGTATTTATTTTTTTATCGCAATCATTTTTTTTTAGATTCCATGCAATAACATTTGTTGCTTTAGATTGATTTTGATTATTTTTTGCATAAAAAAATTGATAATAATTTAAAATAAAATCTTTTTGTTCGGCATCTTTTTGATTAATTGCATATTGTATTAATTTATTTTCTGTTGGATAGCTTAAAATCAAATTTATTTTATCAGCAAAATATAGATCTTGACCTAAATATTGCTGATTAAAGCTTATTTTTTCTTGAGTTTTAATGGTGTAATTTTGTTTTTCTGCAATAATTTTTTGCTGAAAATTTTCCAAAACATTTGTCAACCAAATTTTATGCAAAAAAACATTTCCTGCTTCTAAAAAATAAAACTGCAATTTTTCATCGATGTAATTTTCACAAAAATCATTTT
>JBILTH010000107.1:0-3889 GCA_044371635.1 Rickettsiales bacterium | reverse complement strand
TGTTTCAAGAAGAAATTGATCAACAATTTTGGCAAGAAAAATCTTTTGTAAGCAAATTTTATCTAAACATTGATAGTATGGCACTGTTGGCTAATATTTGTATAAACTGATGTTTTATTAGTGGTTTTATTGTGGGCAAAAATATTTGTAAAATTTCTTTTTAAATTTTTTCGTAAGTAAATATGAGAAAGTTTTGTATACTTGTTTTGCCATAGGTTTTATTTAGATAAATTATAGCTTTAATAGATGTGAAAATAAACTAGAATTGTTTAGGGCCTATTTTTATATTGATTAGTTTTAATCTTAGTTTAAGATTGTCGATTTATCTTGATAAATCAAGGTTTTACACTAAATTAAAATTAAAAATGATTTTGTTCTTTATGCATTTTGCGATTTTAATTTAGAGAAAAAGAAAAAAATATCTAATTTTCGTATTGCTTTTAAAAAATAAGTAATTTAAAATGTTGGTTCTAAATATTGTTTTTTACATATTTTCCTTGGTAGCTCAGTGGTAGAGCAGTTGGCTGTTAACCAATTGGTCGGGGGTTCGAATCCCTCCCAAGGAGCCATTCTTGACGATCCGTCAAATTTAATAACATCTCAAAAAGCTTACACATTATAAATACTAGCTTCTCACCATTCATTGATAAGTTCGGAAATAATAAACTGATAATTCGTCTTTTTTCTTCAATATCCGAACTTTTGAATAATTCGTGAGATTTTGAGGCTAATTCAAAGATGGTTGAAATGTTTTGATTAAAGCTTTCATCTGCTTTTGATAATCTTTGCACTCTGGTTTCTAAATTTTGCCTCTCAACCTGTAAATATGCCATTGTTTCGTTATATTCTTCTTTTGTAAAACCATCATCTAAATCTAATACCATTTCAACTTAAAATACATTGTTAGATATTTAATAAATCTAACTTCATCTTTTTGGCTAAAAAGCTTCAAAAAGCCTCAAGCTGTATGGATATACAGCTTTCGTTTTTTAAAGTTTTTATCTCAAAAATATTTTGTTAGATTGATTAATTTTAAAGTTGAAATGGTATTAAATGCCATGGAATATGCCAATTTACCGCAAAATCGAGAAAGAATCTATATTGTGGGCTTTAAAAATAAGAACTCTTTTCAAAATTTTTCTTTTCCAACCAAAATACCACTCACTAACACAATTGCTAATTGCTTGCAACAACAAGTTGACGAAAAATATTATTACAACAATAAGCCTTTATTTGAAAAAATTAAAAACGAAGTGATCTGCAAAAATTCTCTTTATCAATGGCGACGCAAATATTTAAGGCAAAACAAAAATGCAGTTTGCCCAACTCTTACTGCTAACATGGGAATGGGCGGGCATAATGTGCCAATAATTGCCGATGATTACGGCATAAGAAAACTCACCCCAAGAGAATGTGCCAATTTTCAGGGCTTTCCTTTTGATTACAAACTACCAGAAAATCTGCCCGACTCGGCACTTTATAAACAATTTGGCAATTCTGTTGCTGTGCCACTAATCAAGAGAATTGCAAAACAAATCAAACTAGCGATGTTGCCAAAAAATTATGACTAAAATTTTTGTTAGAAATAAATATCAAAGAAAATTGTTGATGTTTAAAAAGAAAAAATTAAAATTTTTATGATAATTTTGAAAAACAATAAAAAACATCAATGCTTATTTCGTTTTCAATTGCCAATTTTCGCTCTTTTAAAGGCAAACAAATAATCAATTTAACCCTAGAATCCCAACTTAAAAAAGTTCATAGCAACAACATTTTTAAAACTAAACATAAGCAAACTACAAAACTCTTAAAATCTGCGGTTTTATATGGTGCTAATGCCTCTGGAAAATCTAATTTAATTAAAGGTTTTTATAATTGTGCCGTTATGATTCTTGATAAGCAAAGGCAACGAGGCGATAAAATTGAATGTTTTGACCCTTTTTTGCTAGATGATAAAGCTAATTTTAAACCCACAGAATATGCAATCGATTTTATTGCTTCCAACTCGATTCGCTATGTGTATAGTTTTGGTTTTGATGCCCATAAAATTCATTACGAAAAACTGGAATCTTATGAAAATGAAAAAACCCCCACTAAACAATTAATTTATGAAATTGGTTTTAAAAAAGAAAAATTTTATAAAAAACCCGATATAAAACAGCTAGATATGTTTAGTTTTGATTCTAAAAATATCGAAGCTTTCAAAAACACCAAAAATAATTTGTTTTTAAATTTAAGTGTTAATAGTGGCGATAGCTCGCTTAACCCTGTTTATGATTGGTTTAAAAATTATGCCGAAGCAATGTTTCAGCACGACGATCATGCTAAAGATTCTTTTTTATGGCTTAAAGAAACAGAAAACAAAACAAAATTGCTAGAATTAATTAAAAAATTTGATTTATCCATTACCGATATCGATGTTGTTGAGAGAGAAATTGATTTGCCATTGAATATTGCAGAAGATCCAACAATACCTCAAGAATTAAAAAATAGACTAAAAACAGGAATTTATCCATTTTTTATTCATAAAACCAAAGAAGGTAAAGAAGTAAGATTTAAAAATCGCCAAATCTCTGAAGGAACTTTAAATTTAATTACCATTGCTCCACAATTATTTCAAATTTTAACTAATGGCGGAGTTTTGTTTTTTGACGAGCTAGATCGCTCAATTCATCCAGATATTTTAGTAGAATTGGTAAAAATGTTTCACGATCCAAAATATAACAAAAAAAATGCCCAACTGATTTTTACTGCTCATAACGACATTTTATTAGATAAAGAACATAATTTGTTTAATCATCATCAAATTTGGTTTGTAAGTAAAGATGATGCCGATCAATCTAGCCAATTATATTGCCTCAGCTATTTTGAAAATATTGCCAAAAATATTGCCACCAGCTATCGCAATCACGAGTATGGTGCCAGACCATATATTTCTAGGTAGATTTTTATGAACATCGCCACAAAACCTACAAAAACTGCAAAAATAGAAACCACAGAAATACTTATATTAAGTGAAGATTCTAAATCTTTTTTGTTTTATCTAGATTATTTTTTTTGCCAATATAAAATACAAAAACAAACAAAAGAACTCGAAATTCATAAAAAAATAAAAAAAGCTCTACCTAAATTTAAATCCGAGAATAAACCGCGATTTTATATTATTACAAACCCGCGAGATAATAAACAATTAAGAATAATCGCATTTCATACTGGATCAAATACTAAAACTATAATAGATACCGCAAAAAACATTAATAAACAAGATGTATTTAGTCAAATTTATTGTGTTTTCGATTGTCCTTTTGAACATCTGCATCAAGATAATTATCAACAATATAAAAACATTATTCAACAAAAAGAAGCTCTAAAAAAACAAAAAATTCAGTTAATAAATTCTGTTCCAAGTTATGAATATTGGCTATTAACTCATTTTAAAGAGTGTGGAAAGAGTTTTTCTTCCGACGACGAATTAGATAAAGAATTAAAGAGCGCAATCAAGGACGAATTAGAGAAAAAATTAAAGAAAGCAATAACAACAGTAAAATATGACAAAAGCGATCCCGATCTTTTTAAAAAAATATTTCAAGATAAGTATGAAGAATTTTTAAAAGAAGCTATCTTAAGATGCAAAAAACAAGATCAACATAATCAACAAAATCAAACACCAAACAACAATCCGTCTTCAAAAATTTATGAAATTATAGAATACATCAAAACATTTCTATAATAATTTAAACACTCCTTAAAAAAACAAAATACTATGAAAAAATTGTTTTTAGGCACTGTTAAATTCCAAATTTATTTTAATTTTCTGCTAGCTTTTTTTGTTGACCGCTATAAAATTTTAAAAATATCAATCGTCGCATCAAAAAAACACCAAAAAATA
>JBILTH010000020.1:0-10655 GCA_044371635.1 Rickettsiales bacterium | reverse complement strand
TTACATTACCTCTATGTTTAGCAAAAAACATAAAACCGCCTATTCTTTAGTTGAGCTTTCGGTAGTTATAACGATAATGTCAATTCTTATGATGGGAGTTGCATCTATTGTTAATAATTCTATGACAAAAGCACAAAAAAATGAAACACAAGAAAAAATGCAAATAATTTATAATGCTATGGGTAAATTTTTGCTACGCAACCAAAAATTACCTTGCCCCGCACCTTTAAATTTAGCTGAAAACACAGATGGATACGGCAACGAATCAAGATCATCGCCAACGTCAACAACATGCCTAACTACTAATAATGTTATATTTTCCAATGAAAATAACATTTTTGTCGGTGCAGTGCCAACCACAACTCTCGGCCTCACTTCTGATATTGCAAAAGATGAATTTGGCAACAAAATACTCTACATAGTTAGCTCTAATGCCATAACACAAACAACATTAGCATCAGGAACTCCAGCAATTTTTCCAAGTGGTGATAATGGTTTTGGTGCTACTAACTATACGGTAAATACTAGATTAAATGTTTTTGAATATTCTAATCGCCTTATTACTAATCAGGCAATTTTTACTTTAATTAGCCATGGCAATAATCAACATTATGCTTATCCAGCCAATGGCACAAAACCCGCTCAATCTTGTCCCGATACATCAAACGACGAAACAACAAATTCTTGCAATAAATATAATGCTAAGTTCAATAATCTAGACATTATTTATAGTTCTAACGATCCAAATTTTGACGATATAATTTTATACAAAACCAAAAATCAAATAGCTTTCGATTTTAATGCTCATCATCTCATGCTTTGCTTTATTAGCAATTCCCAATTTATATTATACGGCACCAAAGCAACTGCAACAGCAAGAAATTCATCTCAAAGCATATTTTATGAACAAAATTTATTTCACTCTGACCGATTGAATAGTTGTCAATTAATTTGCGGTAAATATAGCATGTTATTTTTAAGCAATCCAAACTGTAGTTAATAATTAGTGATAAAATATGTATCAAAAAACAAGAAATTCAAAAAATGCTTTTACTATTTTAGAGCTAGTAGTGGTTATTATTGTTATAGCTATTCTTATTTTTACCACCATCAATTATTCTAACACGATGAGTGTAAATGCTAAAAATCGTATTACTAAAAATAAATTAAAAATCATTTATCTAGCTTTAGGGCAATATTTAACCATCAACAAAAGATTGCCCTGTCCTATTTCACTTACTATCCCTAAAAATCAAGTAATGTCACAAAATCTATCAACATCAGGAAATTGTTCAGATTCAAATTTATGCAACAATAATAAATGTTATGGCGGAGTTCCTGTAAGAGATCTAGATTTATCTGCCGAAATATCAGAAGATGGCTTTGGTAATAAAATATTTTATATGGTTAATCAACAATATGCCTCAAGCAACAATTTTGGCACTCGATTGATTGGCAATGTCAATAATTTTAATATTGCTGAACAATTAAATACAAACACAACAAGAACTATAATAAATACTAGCAATAATTTAGGAGCTATTGTTATTATTGCTAGCAGTGGAGCAAATAAATCTTATAGTTATCAATCAAAAAACCATCTTACTTCTTGTGGGGCTGTGAATACTTGCAATTATAATAACATAATTTCTAGCAACCCTTCCGAGCAAAATAATCGCATAGTTTTAGGCACAAGCAACATATATCCAACCACACTTATTGTTAACGATTATAGCAATCCTAATTTTGATGATATAATTACATATAAAACAGAAGATGATTTTAGTTTTGATTTCAATCAATTCTATTTGCAAAAATGCACAGGAGCTGGTGATTTTATTGCATGCAACGATTTATCATATAATCTACAAAACACCTCATCTTGTTTTGATTTTATTTCAAAAAGAGCAAAATGCTATCAAGCAAATGTTTGTCGTTTTTTGTTTGATTGCAGACTTTAATTAATCTCATAAAATAATAATGTTAAAAATATCTTTCTCAACAAAAAAAGCCTATACTTTGGTTGAATTATCTATTGTTTTAGTAATTATTGCTATTTTTTTATCTAGTGGATTAAATATTTTTACCAATAACATAATACAAACTAAAACTACTAATACAAAAGAAAAACTTAACATTATCTACAAATCTTTGGCAGAATATTTGATGATAAATAAAAGATTACCATGTCCAATTAATCTTACACTTGCCAAAGATACAAATATTAATTATGGAATAACTACAATCGCTTCAACATCTTTTTCTAACTGCGCAACGGCAACAACAGGAGCTAATTCAGTAATAATAGGAGCGGTGCCAACAAGAGATTTACAACTACCTAGCGATATGGCAGAAGATGATTTTGGTAACAAAATTTTATATGTTATAGATACAAAAATATCTCAAGTAAGTACATCTTTAACGACTCCATTTTTATTAATAAATGGACAAGGATCAATAAACATAATAGGAACAGCAACGGCAACAGTACAACCAGTTTTGCTTTTATTAAGCTATGGTGCTAATTCTTGCGGAGCAACTAAAACAAATGGTCAACCCAATGATGCTTGCACTGTTAATGATGGCACAGAACAATTAGCAAACACCAACAGCGATAATATCTTTTTCACAACTTCTACCGATCCAAAATTTGATGATGTTATAATAACCAAAACATATTATGATTTATTGCAAGAACTAAACCTAACCAACAATCAATCTCAATCTTATTTTCGATAATCTTAACCATAAAATATCAAATTAAAATTATATTTTTCAATAAACTTATCTTGCAAAAATCGGCGATAGATAAATTTTCTGCCCTTAAACAAGGGTTTATATTGAGATCTATTAATATTTTTTCTGCCATATTTGGTGGTAAAATATTTTTTAACGATTGTCGGAGCATTTTGCGTGGTTGATTAAAAGCAGTATTAACTACTAATTGATATTTTTCTTGTGAAAAATTTTCTCTAAAATAATGATTATCGCTAATCAAATTAAGCTGTTGTTGATTTCTCGGAATAATTTCAATGATAGCAGAAGTGATTTTTGGTGGCGGAGTGAAGATGTTTTTATGCACTAAATATAATATTTTTGTTTGGCAAAGCAGATTGATATTGGCAGAAAGTCGACAATAATGCTGGGTATTTGCTTGAGCAACAATTCTTTCGGCAACTTCTTTTTGCAACATTAAGTGCATTGAAATAATATTTTTTAAGTTTTTTAACCACTTAAAAACTAATACCGTGCCAATATTGTAGGGCAAATTGGCAATAATTTTAAATTTTTGCCCATTAAATAACTGATTTTCATCAAGCAATAAAGCATCTTCGCAAACAATAGTTAATTTTGGAAAATACTCTTGTATTTGTGTAAGTATCGGCAGGCATCTAGCATCTTTTTCAACACAAACTAAACCTTTAATTGGTTGTTCTAAAATAGATCTAGTTAAACAACCAGGACCAGGGCCTATTTCTAACACAAATTGCTGTTCTAAATCGCCAGTTGAGCTTACAATTTTTCTAGTAAAATTGTGATCAAAAATAAAATTTTGACCCAAGTTTTTTTTTGTAATTAATTTATGTTGTTGCACAAGTTGTGAGGTTGAGGGAAGATTCATTTAATTTTTTTGATAATGTTAAATATTTTTCTCTTGGTAAGAAAAAAAGAAAAATGGTTAAATAAAATAAAATCGGCTTTTACACAGCGGGTAAAGTTATTGGTTTGTTTGTTGTTGATTTTTTCAAATTTATGTTGCAAGGTAGTAGTATTGTTATTTTGTGTGTTTCTATGTAAAAATCGAGTAAATCTAGTTGATTTATTGGCAATTATACTTAATACAACATGACAAGGATAGTGTTTTGATTTTTCTAACAGCAACGGCACATTTAACACTGCTAATTTTTGTTTTTTTCGTTTGGCTTGCAATAAAAATTTTTGCTTGGCTTTTCTTACTAACGGATGCAGTATTTTTTCTAGTTTTTCTAAATTTTTTTTGTTATAAAAAACTAATTGTCCTAAAATTTTTCTATCTATTTTTTGCTCAATAACACAACTCGGAAAAAATTGTTGTATTTGCTTAATTACAAACTTTTGTTGCAATAGCTGATGCACTGTTAAATCGGCATCAAATACCATAATATGAAATTTGCTAAAAATATTGGCAATAAAGTTTTTGCCAGAAGCAATGCTACCACTTAAACCAATAATTTTTGGTTGCATATTTAATTGGCTCGAATATATTTTTCTAACTCTTCAATAGCAAAATCTTGCAAGTTGCCTTGCCATCTTAACACCACCACACCTTTAGGGTTGACTAACCAAGTTTCTGGCACAGCTTGTAAATTAGTGATTTTAGAAAATTCGCCAGAACCATCGGCAATAACATTTAAATAAGGATTACCTTTTTCTTGTAAAAATTTTAAAGTATTTTCGTTTAAATCTTGCCAAGCAACACCGTATAGATCAACAAAACCTTGTTGTTTTAGGGTAAATAAAGTGCTATGTTCTGCTACACAAGTAGAACACCAAGAAGCAAAAAAGTTTAGCACTACATATTTACCAAGTAAATCTTTTTTACTAATATTAAAGCTTTCTTCGTAAAGATTTGGCAACGAAAAATCAGGCAACGAAAAATGAGTTTTATCAAAACTTAATTGATTTGCAGAAGATTCGATGAGCTGTTGTTTAGACTCTGATTCTTTTGTTATTTGAGTGGGTTCTAATTTTTTTCCTAAAATTTTGTCGTCGTTGGTATTAATTATTTTTTCAGCCTCTGCTAATTGAGGGTTGACAGTAATGTTTTTGCTTGGTAGATTGTAGATTGCAAAACCAATAATGCCAATTAACAAAATTAAAACAATAAGTGGTATAAATTTATACATAAAAATATGATGAAAAATGATTTTTCTTTTAAATTTAGTTTAAAACAAAAAAATAATAAAGCAAGAAGAGGCGAATTAAAAACTGCACATGGCACAATTCAAACTCCCGCCTTTATGCCCGTTGGTACCGCAGGCACAATAAAGGCTTTAAAAAATCAAGATATTATGGCAAGTGGTGCAGAAATTATTTTGGGCAATGTTTATCATTTAATGTTAAGACCAGGGGCAGATTTAATTGCCGATATGGGTGGTTTGCATGGTTTTATGGGTTATAACGGCCCTATTCTTACCGATTCTGGCGGTTTTCAAGTGATGTCTTTGGCAAAAATAAGAAAAATCTCCGATCTTGGGGTTGAATTTTCTTCTCATATTGATGGTTCGAAGCATTTTCTTACTCCGCAAAAATCTATTGCAATACAGCATCAATTAAATAGCGATATTACCATGATTTTTGATGAATGTGTAGCACATCCTGCTACATATTCACAAGCAAAAGAAGCAATGTTAAGATCAAATAATTGGGCTTGGCAATGCAAAGAGTCTTTTATTGAAAGATCTGGATACTCTTTGTTTGGCATTATGCAAGGCTCAACATTTATTGATTTACGCGAACAATCAGCAAAAAATTTGCTTGATATTGGTTTTGATGGCTATGCTTTGGGCGGTTTAGCGGTTGGCGAAGGGCAGCAAGAAATGCTAAAAGTGCTTGATTATGCAGTTGATTTTTTGCCAGAAAATAAGCCTCGATACTTAATGGGGGTAGGCAAACCTACCGATATTATTTTAGCAGTAGCAAGAGGTGTTGATATGTTTGATTGTGTAATTCCTACTCGTTCTGGCAGAACAGGGCAGGCTTTTACAAGCACAGGTGTTGTTAATATTAGAAACAGTAAATATAAAGGAAGTAAAGCAAAACTTGATGAAGAATGTGTGTGCGATGCTTGTTTACATCATTCTCTTGGCTATTTACAGCACTTGGTAAAATCAAACGAAATTTTAGGAGCAATGTTACTTTCGCAACATAATATTTTTTATTATCAAAAATTAATGAAAGATATCAGATTATCAATAGAGCAAAAAAGCTTTGATTTGTTGTTACAAAAAATAGTGTCTCAATTTGAAACAGTAAATAAAATAATCTCGTAATTACTTAACATTATTTTTTAATCTTTAACGATTATTGCTTATGATTTAATATCTATATTAATATTAACTATTTGTATTTTTTATGAAAAATATTTTTTTGTTCTTGGGTCTGTTGCTATTTTTATTAACTTCAGCTCAAGCTCAACCAATTCAGCCAAATAAAGCACAAGATCGCAGAGAAAATAGGCAAGATCGCAGAGAGAATAGGCAAGAAAATAGGCAAGATCGCAGAGAAAATGATAAAAATGACAAGTCTTCTCAACCAGAAAGCCAAAATTATCAAGATTTGCAAAAGCCACAAGATAATCTTAACAAGCAACAAAAAGAGCAAAAATGGCAAGAAAGATATAATTCTGCTAGCCCAGAAGAAAAGCAAAAAATGGAACAAAGAAAAGCCATAAGAGAAAACCTATCTCCTCAACAAAAAGAAGATTTAAAACAAGAAATGCAAAGACACAAAGCTAAACTAAAAGAAATCACTGGAATTGAATCAGGTATTTAATAACAATCTATGGCAGCAGAATCTTATTCTCTTATTATCACTATAGTATCGAGTGTTGTTTATGCTTTTATTTTAGGTTTTTGTTTTTATCGATTAAAACTACCAATAATTTTGGGTTATTTATTAGCTGGAGTTTTGGTTGGCCCCTATACTCCTGGTTTTGTTGGCGATGTTTCTATAGCCAAACAATTAGCCGAAATAGGAGTAATTTTGCTTATGTTTGATGTGGGTATGCATTTTTCTCTGCAAGATTTAATTAAAGCAAAAGCGGTAGCTTTTTTTGGTGCCATAATACAAATTTTTCTCACCTCTTTAATTGGGTTTGTTGTTTTTTATTATTTTTCTTTCAGTAAAATAGAAAGCTTTATTATGGCAATATCTCTTTCTATTGCTAGCACAGTGGTTTTGATTCGAAATTTTCAACAACAAAATTTAATCAATACTAATGTTGGCAAAACTGCAATTGGTTGGTTGGTAGTTGAAGATATTTTGATGGTGTTAATTTTAGTTTTACTGCCCGCTACACTTAATAGCTTTAACAATAATTTTGATTGGCAATCTTTTTCTGTTCTTATTTCTAAAACTTTGATAAAAATTTTTATTTTTATTGGTTTCATGATTTTTATTGGCAAATATTTGCCTAATTTATTAAAAGCTATTCACAATACTAATACTTCAGAACTAATGACATTAGGTATTTTGGCAATTGCTTGTGGTTTTGCTTTTATTGCCTATAATTTGTTTGATACTTCTTTTGCTTTAGGGGCTTTTATGGCGGGCTTTGTGTTAAATGAAAGCGATATTGGTAAAAAAATGTCGAATTTGGCCTTGCCTCTTCGCGATTTATTTGCTGTGCTGTTTTTTATTGCTACTGGCATGGTGTTTAATCCTGCAATCCTTATTCATGAAACAAAATTAGTTTTGATAACATTTTTATTGATTGTTCTTATTCGTCCAATGATAATTTTTGTTTTAATGAGAATGTTAAAACAAAGCAAATCCGATTGTTTAAATATGTCTTTTGGTTTGGCGCAAATTGGTGAGTTTTCTTTTATTTTAGGTGCTTTAGCCTTAAAAATTGGCAATTTTTCTAGTGTTTTATATGATCTCATCATTGCAGGATCGATTCTTTCTATAGCGGTAAACTTTTTACTTTTTAAGATTAAAATTATAACTTGACTTAATCACAATTTAGATTTATCATCTTGGTTAATAATATCATTTCAATATAGAGCCATCGGCATTTTGGTAAGTTTATAACATCTACCACACCAAACAATATAATTCTTTATCGAAAAACCGTAAGCATTGAACAAACTCTTTTTTTACTAAATTTTTCATCTTATAAGAAATTGCATTTATAATTCTAAATTTAGCAGAATATTATATTTAGATAGGCTAAAGGCACTGTTGCATTGCAAATTTATTTTAATTTTTTGATAGTTTTGAGGAGAAATTTTAGCTATTTTTAGCCACATATTCAAAATATTTGGCTAAAAATAGCTAAAATTTATACCAAAAATGGCCAGTAAAATAAATTTGGGATGTAACAGTGCCATGATATACTTGTTTTGCCATAGATTTTATGTAGATAAATTATAGCTTTAGTAGGTGTAAAAATAAACTAAAATTGTTTAGGGTATAATTATTTTTCTAATAATCTAGCTTGTTGCATTTTGGCAAAATCATCTCCTGCATGATAAGAAGAGCGAGTGAGGGGGCTTGATGCTACCATTAAAAAACCTTTACTATAAGCTATTTTTTTATAAAAATCAAATTCATCTGGTGAAACATAGCGATCAACAGGGGCATGTCTTAAAGTTGGTCTAAGATATTGTCCGATAGTTATGAAGTCGATGTTAGCAGATCGCATATCATCCATTACTTGTAAAATTTGTTCTTTATTTTCACCAAGACCAACCATTAAACCAGATTTAGTAAAAATTTGTGGATCAAGTTCTTTTACCCTTTGCAATAGGCGTAAAGAATGAAAATATCTCGCACCTGGTCTGATTGTTTGATAAAGTGCAGGAACGGTTTCGATGTTATGATTAAAGACATCTGGTTTAGCTTGCACAACTAATTCTAAAGCTCCTTCTTTTCTTAAGAAATCTGGAGTGAGAATTTCGATTGTGGTTTGTGTAGCTTTTTTTCGCACATTTTTGATGCATTCAACAAATTGCATTGCCCCACCGTCTGGCAAATCGTCTCGATCAACAGAGGTTATGACTATATGTTTTAGACCAGAAAATTTTGCCACATCACCAACATTTTCTGGCTCATGTGGATTTACTGCTTGAGGTTTTCCTGTTTCTATGTTGCAAAAAGAACAAGCTCTAGTGCATATAGAGCCAAGAATCATAACGGTTGCATGTTTTTGCTCCCAACATTCGCCAATATTTGGGCAGGCCGCCTCTTCGCAGACTGTATGTAATTTTTTTGCCTGCAACATGTTTTTTGTTTCGTGATAACCTTTAGACATTGGAGCTTTAACTCTTATCCAATCGGGTTTTCTTAACACTGTTTTTTTTGGAAAATTAGTGGCAAACTCAAGGTAATCTTTGTTATCTTTTTTGGCTATTTGCCCATTTTCTTGTTTATTTTGATTCATTTAGTTTCTCCTGTGATAACGAAACCAGTAATTTCCGCAATATTAGTAGAATGATCTGCTAATCTCTCGAAACTTTTGGCAATAAATAAGGTGTTGACGATTTGATTTACTTCATTTTGACTAAAATTTTCTTTATTTAATAGGCTAAAAAAATTGCTATAAGTTTGATCTATAATATCATCTTGAGCTAAAACTTGTTTTGCTAAAATTATATTTTGAGAATTAAATGCTAAAACGGCATTTTGTATCATGTTTTTTGAAATTGCAATCATTTGAGTGAGCCATTCTATTACTTTTGCATCGAAATTATAACCTTCTAGCAAAGATATTTTTTTAATAATATTTTTTGCTTGATCTCCAATTCTTTCTAGGTTGGCAGAAACTTTTAAAGATGAAATGATATATCTTAAGTCAACTGCCATAGGTTGTCTTAAAGCTAAAATAGTAGTTACTTTTTTTTCAATTAGGTGATCAAGGGTGTTGATCTTATAATCGTGATCTGTGATATTTTGCACCAATTGTTGATTTTTATGATTAAGAGCAGAAGAAATCATGTCTAACGATTGAAAAATTAAAGAAACTGTCAAATCTAGAGTGCCGGCTATTGATTTTAATTCGTTATCATAAGATTTAACGGTGTGTTCTTTTAGGCTCATAGTAGGTTTGTATTATAAATAGAAATTAAGTTCACTTGAAAATTATTTAAAAATGAAAAACGATATTGTTAAATAAGGTTTTTTATTGTAAAATAATTTTTTAAAAAGTAAAAGTATTTTTTTGGTATTTATTTTTTGATAAAAAGTTATTTATAATATGAAGATTATTTCTGGAATTTATGGGCGTAGATGTCTTAGTGATTGCAGTAGTTTTGATTTAAGACCAACTACCAACAAAAATAGACAAGCTTTATTTAATATTTTAAAAAATAATAAATTTGGTTTTCAGTTGAAAAATTCTGTTATGGCAGATATTTGTTGCGGCAGTGGCGTAATTGGTTTTGAAGCCTTATCACAAGGATCTAAAAAAATTATTTTTATCGATAATAATCTTAAACATTTAAAAATAGTCGAAAAAAATAGCCAAATATTGCAAGTTCAACGATCTATAAAAATAATTTCGGCAAATGTTTATAATTTACCAATTAATGAACAAGTAATAGATTTTTTATTTGTCGATCCTCCTTATCAACTAAATTATTTTCATATCATTAACGAATTGCAACAAAAAAATTGGTTACAACACAATGGTTTATTAGTGATAGAATGGGGAAAAAAAAGCAATATTCAGTTAAATTATTTTGCACAATTTGCATTTTTAAAAACTCTCGATATCAGAAATTATGGTGAAACATTTTTTGGTTTTTTTTTAAATATGTATAGAGTTTAGGCAATTTAAAAAATATCTCCTCTCGATTATTTTTTAGCAAAATTTTAGATAAATTTTGTTTTTTTAAATCTAAACTTACTTTCTTGATAAATTTATAGGAAAGATAAATTGTTCATCGGTTAAT
>JBILTH010000174.1:0-2761 GCA_044371635.1 Rickettsiales bacterium | reverse complement strand
CCAATCTTTTCTTTGATAACTGCTAAAAAGATTCTATACCAAATACCTTTATATTTTTTAGCATGATTTTTACCATAGATAATCTTTTAAATAATCTTTTTACTAATTCATTTTTTTTGCCAAAAGATTTTATTTAAAACTCTATGGTGAAAAATATAAACAATTTTAATATTATATTATAATCATAAGCTAGTTTAAATGCTTTTAGCAGTAATTTGTATTTAATAATGGCACTGTTGCATCTCAAATTATATTTTTACTTTTGTCATAGGTTTTATGTAGATAAATTATAGCTTTAGTAGATGTGAAAATAAACTAAAATTGTTTAGAATTAATTTAAATATTGTCGCCTAAACGATATTTTGCTTTATTTTTTTGAGATATAACATTGTCATAAAAAAATATTGAATTTTTATAAAAATAATTCTTGCAATAAAAAAAAATATCTTTAAAATTTTATGTCTGTATTAATTTATCTACTAAAATATTTGCTTGCATTTTATATAGTGTTTATGCGGTTTAGTTATAAATTTTTTAATGATATTTTAGTTTTTTATTAAAGCTAAAATTGTGGTAAAGATTTTTTTTAATCTTGTAAACAATTTTTTGTTTGAAGAGATGTTTTTATTCTCTTAAACCACTCATCAATTTTATTTATATGTCAAAACAAAAAGAAATTTTATGTTTTATCAAGTTAGAAGTTCCACTTGGTAAAGCAAATCCTGCTCCTCCAATAGGTCCTGCATTGGGTCAAAAAGGTTTAAACATTATGGAGTTTTGCAAGCAGTTTAATGCTTTAAAACTAGAATATGATCATGGCACTCCAATTCCAGTAATTATCACGGCTTATAAAGATAAAAGTTTTACCTTTATCACCAAAAATCCTCCTGTTTCTTATCTTATCAGAAAATCTATTTCTTTAGCCAAAGGTTCTTCAAATCCTGGAAAAGATATGGTGGGTAAAATAACTTTGCAACAAATTAAGGAAATTGCCAAGAAAAAAATGGTCGATATGAATGCAACTAATCTAGAATCTTGTATTTCAATGATAACTGGCACTGCTATATCTATGGGCCTCGAGGTTGTTGAATAAATATTTTAGGTCATAAATATGAAAAAAACTAAACAACAAATTCAGCAAAAATTAACTGCCAAAACTATAGAAGAGGCAATTGAAAATATTAAAAATATTTCTGCTGAAAAAAAACGTAAATTTATCGAATCTATTGACATTGCTGTTAATTTAGGTATCGATCCAAAACAATCTGATCAGACCGTAAAAGGTTCTGTATTATTACCTAACGGTTCTGGCAAAAAAATAAAAATTATAGTCTTAACTGGCAACGAAGAGTTGCAAAAAATTGCTATTCGATCTGGTGCTTTAATGTCAGGTCTAGAAGAAGTTATTGCAAAAATAGATGCAGGTTTTCTTGATTTTGATTGTTGTATAGCAACTCCAGAAGTGATGCCAAAATTGGCAAAAATCGCTAAAAAGCTTGGTCCTCGTGGTTTAATGCCAAGCCCAAGAAATGGTACCGTTACCAACGATATTGAAAAAGCAGTATCTGAAGCAATAAAAGGTAGAGTTGATTTTAAAAATGATAAAGGTGGCACTGTTCATTGTTTAGTTGGTAAAATTAATTTTGAAACTAAACATTTAATCGATAATATTCTTGCTGTGGTAAAAGTTATTAAAGAATCAAAACCAGAATCTTCAAAAGGTAAATTTATTAGATCTTTCTATATAAATTCAACCATGGGTCCTTCGGTTGAGGTTATTGTTGAATCAATTTAATTTATTTTGCCATGAACAGAAATCAAAAGTCCGATCTTGTATCTTATATACAAAGCAATATAAGTGATAGTATTTTTATAGCCATCATTCAATACCGTGGAATGTCTGATAAGCAATTATTCGATTTAAGGGTTGCTTTAAAGTCAAAAAAATGTAACATAAAAATTGCCAAAAACACTCTAATAAAAGTTGCTTTTAAAGGAACTAATCTTGAAAAATTAAATAATCATCTTACTGGTCCAACTGCAATAGTTTATTCTCAAGATCTTGTCTCTCTTTCAAAAGTAATAGTAGATACTTCAAAAAAAGTAGAATCATTAAAAATCATCACTGGATTTTTTAATAACAACTTAATGCCTGAATCTACAATTAAAGATCTTGCTAAATTAGGATCGATGGATGAAGTGAGAGCTTCATTTATTGGTCTACTTAAAAGTAAACAATCACAATTCTTGCATATTCTTGGTGCTCCAGAAAAGGGATTGGCCACTTTAAAAAATCAATAATTCTTTTTATATTAACAAATTAAAATCAAATCAATATGTCAACCGATATCAATCAATTAACAGAAGCTTTATCTTCTTTAACAATTCTTGAACTTGCAGAATTAAGTAAAAAATTAGAAGAAAAATGGGGTGTTTCTGCAATGTCTTTCTCATCTTCAGCTCCTTCTTCTTCTGCTCCTGTTGCTGAAGTTAAAGATAAATTCGATATCTATTTAACCGCAGCTGGTGATAATAAAATCAATGTTATTAAAGAAGTAAGAGCAATTACTGCCTTAGGCTTAAAAGAAGCTAAAGATTTAGTCGAAGGAGCTCCTAAACTGGTAAAAGCAGAAGTTTCAAAAACAGAAGCTGATGAAATCAAGAAAAAACTCGAAGCTGCTGGAGCTAAAGTAGAATTAAAATAATATCCTAAATTTTAGTAGAATAAATTTTATTTTTATGTTGCTAGCAATGTGAAACT
>JBILTH010000200.1:0-3932 GCA_044371635.1 Rickettsiales bacterium | reverse complement strand
GCTTGAGTCCAAGAACTATTATATTGTTCCATTAAAGTTAAGAATTTATTCACAGGATTGATTTTATGTACGGCAATTAAAGTATAAGAGCTTGAATTGAGGGTTATGGGCATCATTGATGTGTTATAAGTTGCTAGATAATCTTTGTTGCCATCAAAATTAATAACAGGCATATCTTTAAAATTAGCAGAACTTGATAAATATGTTGGTGTATTATCTGCTTCTTCTGAGCGAATTATTTCGGTAGCACTTCCACCAGCACTGATTACTTTACTTAACCAAGAATAAACTCTACCATCTTGTGCAACAATAGAGCTAGCATCGTTGGCATCTAGCCACAAAGTAAGATTAGGAGCTATTTGGCTACTACTTTCAACAAAACTTGTAGGCAAACATGTGCCATTTAAAACCCTTCCTAGTAGCATATTATTACAATCGGCAGTTATATTTGCTCCTATAGGAAATTTAGTAAAACCATTACTGCACGAAATTGAATCGCCATGAGTGAAAGTTATTAACTCGCCACCTTCTGTTCTGCCTGCAATATTTGGATTTAATATTCTGCAACTATTGATGGTGCAAGTGCCTATTGTGAGAGTTGAGTTATTGATAGGGCAATCTAATTTACCTTCATTAATTGTAGCAGGAGGAATGATACTGTTTAATGGCTTGCTATAACCATAAGGGCATTGTGCTCCTTGAGATGTGCTTACATTGGCAAGAGTAGAAGTAGAGGCTTCACTTAATATAGTTGCATAAATTTCGTTATGATCGTATGTTTTGATACTTTCTAAAGGGCTATCACCTCTTATATTGTTTTTATCAAATCTCACACGGCATTTGTTTATAGTGCAACTACCGTTTATAGAAGCAGTTCCGCCATAAAGAGAGCAGTTGGCAGAAATAGTGCCATTATAACCTCTATCACAAGTAAGAGGTGCGGCATTGACAGTGCCGTTGGGGGTATTTCTAGTGACATAGCCAGTAATACCATTGATTTTGATGCAAATTTTAGGTGAAAAACCCCATTTGGTGGCAAGATAATCTTGCACTTGCACTCTTTCTGCTTCGCTTAATGATTTATTATAAATAATTATTTCTCCTAATTTACCTACAAAATCGTTAGCAATGTTAAGAATACCAGAAGCAGAATTAATAGCAGAAGAAGTGTTGTTGTTGATGATTGGCAAGGCATTTTGATAGACCGATGTGCCACTGCTTGATTTGGCTAGCGATATTAAAGTTGGGCTTGTGCTATAAGATGAGCTATCTGATTGATAGGAGACAGCAGAAGAAAAATCAAATTTAAATTTATTGTTATCGGCAGAATTAGTTGATATTTGCATTAACTTATTATCTCCATCTTGCCACAATAAGCTTGAATTTTTGCTATTATTTTCTGATTTCTGCACAATAAAAATAGTAGAATCGGTATTACTGGCAATAATTGTATTTTTTAAAATGTTGGCAGAAAAAAATTTGGTGCCATCTAAATTTAAAGCTGGCTTATTGTTGATAGCATTAGAAATTCGAGAAGTAGGTGATGAAGCGGTAAAGGTAGTGTTGGTTTTTAAATCTTTCCATGTTGTTATGTTGTTTAAATCATTGCCAAAAGAATTATAAGTATTGTCTTTGGCTTCAAGCCATAAGCCAATATTATTATAATAGGCAGGGCCACAACCTGTTATGGTTAAACTATTGCGAGTCGGACAACTATACGAAATTGCTGCCCCAGTAGAAACATATCCAGAAGCAGAATTACAAGATAAAAAGTTAGTATTAGTTGTGCTAGAAGAAAAATCAAGTTTGATATTGCCTTCATTTATAGTAACGATGCTATTTGGAGTGTAAGTGCCACTATATATATAGCCAGCAAAGTTGTTAATAATATTGCTTGTATCTTTTGTAACTGAGCAAGTTATTCTGTTGCATCCTTCAAAAACTGCAGGAGCATTATGTGTGGTACAAGTGTATTTTGCTGTTCCATCGTAGCCAATAGCACAAGTTAAATTTTCTACTGTTTTTGCCTCATCGCTATAATCAAAATTTGTTACAGGGCTAACATTATAGCCAGTGGTGGCAGGATTTGTGCAGGTTATTCTTACACAACTACCGCCATTTATTGTGCCACTAATATCAGTTGTAGAATCATTTTTTAAACAAGAGGCAGTAAGAACTGCACCATTAGAAGTGTAACCTTTAATACAATAAATTGTTTGAGTATGACTTATTTCTGAAATGTCTAAAGCATTAGCGGTGGCAGCGGTAAGAGGGGCTTTACATTTATTGGCAACGCAAGTGCCATTAATTGTTGTTGCTTGATCATGTGTATCACACTGATAATTAAGAGAAGAGAGGCTATCATTGTAGCCAGTGGCACAAGATAATAAACCTTTACTAGCTGGTTTTTTATATTCTAGTAAAGTTGCTTCTTGCTGATCTGCAGTCTTAATTGTAATATTGTTATATAAAATATTAGTAATATTACTATTTGTCGCAACTTTACACATTTTATTTGCGCAAATTTTATTAGTGGAATCGAAATATTTAGAATCGTCGTTAGCTCTATTGACATTAGATAAAGCACATCCGCAATGAAATATTGTGGTTTGATATTTATCAATATCTGCTTGACAATAATTTTGTAGGATAGTGCCATTATAATATTGAGCGGGTGTATCTAGTATGCTGCAATCTACTTCACATCCTTGGTAATTCTCAGAGTTGCAGAAATTTTTATCATTGGCTCTTAAATCTTGAGTATTTTTTAGGCAGACTTTTTTACATTGTTTTATGATTTCAAAATCTGAGCCACCAGTAAAACATTTAATAGTGGTTGTGAGAGATCTGTTATAGGTTTGATTATCAAATGTGGCAACATATTTTTTTACACCATCTGCTTGACAATCGTATAGTAAGTCAATTAACGATTCGCCACTAGGAACCGTTCGGTAAATGGCATTTTTACTACTGTGTATTTTACCTTCATAAAAATTATTTTCTGTGATATTGCATAATTCAGAAATATAGCTTCCGCTAGTAGATCGATCGCTAAATTGATTGATTACATTATCAATATTAACAATTTCAAAAGAAGCAGAATCTTTTTCACCGGTATCAAGAATTTTATAATTAGCAAAACCATCTGGTGAAAAATCTTCGGTTCCTATGGCAGGAATTAAATAGGCATAAAAATTGCCATAGCGATTAACAGCATCTTCTTTAATTATTCCTAAAGTTATATAAGGTATTTCGCCATAATAATAGCTTTTGCCATCTAGCACAATAGCAGACAAGGGGCAAGTATTGTCAACCGCTCTTTCAACAGATACCCCGCCACCATTTCTTGTTGTAGCTGGACAAGGTAGCACTGTGTATCTACAAAAACTATCAGAATTACAACCTGCACTGTTTTTTAATTTTATTGCTTCGATCTTGTTTTTGATGTTATTTAATCTTTTATAATCTGCTTTGGTTTGTTTATAGATGTTTTCAAAACTATTTACTGCTAAAAAACTAATAGCAACGAGAGCAAAAATAATTATTAATATAGAAGCATCAAGCAAGCTAAAAGCTGTTTTAGATGATTTATTGAAATATTTTGCTAGTTGTTTGTTTAACATGTTTTAATTAACAATATTTTGGCATTTTAAGTTGATTAATTTTTTGTTTTAAAAAGTGATAATTGTCTAATTATGGCACTGTTGCATCCCAAATTAAAACATAATTTGGGATGCAACAGTGCCATTATAAACCTCAAAAGTTTAAATATTGCATTATTGATTTTCAATTTTTTGTTATTTTTTTCTCAAAAAACTGTTTAATTAACATAAATTGAAACAATCAAATTCTAAAAGCACTGTTGTATACCAAATTTATTTTACTGGTGTTTTTGGTATACAACAGTCCCCTAAACTAAAAAACAATTGTAA
>JBILTH010000105.1:0-3957 GCA_044371635.1 Rickettsiales bacterium | reverse complement strand
AAATTGAAAATCTAAATGTAGTGCTAGTGATTGGCGAATCATTAAGAGCAGATCATATGCAAATATATGGCTATCAACAAAATACTACTCCCAATTTAGCTAAAATTGACAATTTATTAAAATTTAAGATTTTGGCAGATTTTAACCTCACTTCCCCTTCAATTAATTCTTTACTTTCACATAGATTAAAAATAGAATATGTTGATATTCCACCTGAAACTAGTATTATTTCAGTATTTAAAAAATTTGGTTTTGAAACATATTGGTATTCTTCACAAAGTTCAAAAGAGTTTGGCAACGGTATTTTAAATATTTTAGGTATCGAAAGCGATCATGCTTTTTATCGCAATCATTTACTAAAAAACAATAATATTGCTTATGACGAGACTCTTTTACCGCACATAGAAAATATCGATAAACAAAAAAATAATTTTATTATTTTACACACTTTTGGTAGCCATATTCGTTTTCACGATCGCTATCCAAATAATTTTAATATTTTTCAACCCGCTTGTCAAAAATCTCCAAGCAATTGTAACAACATCGAATTAACAAATGCCTATAATAATACTGTTTTATATACCGATCATTTTTTAACAAAATTGTTTAAACAATTCAAAAACACTAATACTATTATTTTTTTCATTTCTGATCATGGGCAGTTTTTAGGAGAAGAAAAAATTTATGGCAATGGCAATAGCAACAATAATTCGTTAATTTGGCAACAAGCACATACTGTGCCAATGTTTATTTATGCTAGCAATAATATCTGGCAAAATAAATTTTTTAAGAAAAAATTATTACAAGCTAAAAGAAATATCTCTAAACCAAATCTTACACAAGATATTTTCTTTGATACAGTTCTAGACTGCTCTGGCTTTACCTCCGATTTACTTGCTAGAAATTTAAGTTTATGCAGTAAATAGTTTAAATGACAAAAAATCTTATTTTAAAAATTATTATAGCAATATTTTTTTGATATTGAAATAAATTTACAAGATTTGTGTTGTTTTTAATTTTCTTGTTATTAAAATTATGAAAAATAAATCTTTGGTAATTTTTAAATTTAACTTTTTTAAACTTTCACATGTCTAATGTTGGTAAAATAACCCAAATCGTTTCTGCTGTGGTTGATGTTTATTTTGAAAATCAGCTTCCCGCAATCAACACAGCTTTACAATGCAATAATAACGGAAAAAATCTAATTCTAGAAGTAGCAGTTCATCTTGGTAACAACACAGTAAGAACTGTCGCAATGGATTCTACCGATGGTTTAGCTAGAGGCAACGATGTAATTGACACTGGCAAGCCAATTTCTGTACCAGTTGGCTCTGCAACTTTAGGCAGAATAATGAATGTTATTGGTGAGCCAATAGATGAAAAGGGCAAAATCGATGCTCAAAATTATCTCGCCATTCATCGCCCTGCCCCAGATTTTAGCAATCAATCTACCGAAACCGAAATTTTAATAACAGGCATTAAAGTAATCGATCTTTTAGCTCCTTATTCTAAAGGTGGTAAAATAGGCTTGTTTGGTGGTGCTGGTGTTGGCAAAACAGTTCTCATCATGGAACTTATCAACAATGTGGCAAAAGCTCACAGTGGTTATTCTGTCTTTGCTGGTGTTGGCGAACGAACCCGTGAAGGAAACGATCTTTATCATGAAATGATCGATTCTGGTGTTATAGACATTAAAAATTTATCTAATTCAAAAGTTGCTTTAGTTTATGGTCAAATGAACGAACCGCCAGGAGCAAGAGCAAGAGTTGCCCTTACAGGTCTTACTCAAGCCGAATATTTTCGCGATCAAGAAAATCGCGATGTATTATTTTTTGTTGATAATATTTTCAGATTCACTCAAGCTGGTTCAGAAGTTTCTGCTCTTTTAGGTCGAATTCCTTCTGCAGTTGGTTATCAACCAACACTTGCTACCGAAATGGGAGCAATGCAAGAACGTATAACATCTACCAAAAACGGATCCATCACTTCTGTGCAAGCAATTTATGTTCCAGCAGACGACTTAACCGATCCCGCCCCTGCAACATCATTTTCTCATCTCGATGCAACCACAGTTTTATCAAGACAAATAGCCGAAATGGGAATTTATCCCGCCGTGGATCCCCTCGATTCTACTTCTCGAATTCTCGATCCAAGAATTGTAGGAAATGAGCATTATCAAGTTGCAAGAGAAGTGCAAAAAACCTTGCAAGCCTATAAATCTTTACAAGATATTATTGCTATTTTAGGAATGGATGAACTCTCTGAAGAAGATAAGTTAACGGTTGCTAGAGCAAGAAAAATTCAAAGATTTTTATCGCAACCTTTTCACGTTGCCGAAGTTTTTACTGGCTCTCCAGGTAAATTAGTTTCTTTACAAGATACTATTTCTGGTTTTAAAGCCATTTGCGAAGGAACATTCGATCATCTACCAGAAGCCGCTTTTTATATGGTAGGCAACATAGAAGAAGCAATTGCTAAAGGAAAATTATTATCTTCCTAATTAAATTTTATGTCTAAATTACATCTTGAAATTATTTCTCCTAACGAAACTTTATACAACGATTTTTGTTATATGGCGGTTTTACCTCTAATATCAGGCTGTAGCGGTGTTATGCAAAATCACTCTGCTTTTATCTCTACTTTACAACAAGGTGAAATTATTATTTATAATTCAGATAATATTATTATAAAAACAATCATTGTAAAATCTGGTTTTGCTCAAATAGAAAATGGTAAAAATTTATTAATACTAATAAATTAAATCTTTAACATTTTTCTGTTTTTAACACATGAAAATAATAAGAGCAAGAATTAATAACAAACCGAGAATAGAAATTATTCCTATGGTTGATATTATGTTTTTTTTACTTGCTACCCTACTTATTACCACTATGTCTTTAGAAAAACATCATGCAATATCTGTTAATTTAGTAAAAGGTTCTGCTCACAACATTGCCACAGAAAATATATTAAACATAACTATCAATGCTGATAATCAAATTTTTCTTAATCAAAAATTAATAAATTCTACACACATAACATCAGAACTCAAAACAATTTCTAATCCACAAAATATTTCTGTAATTATTTTTGCCGATGAAAAAGCTTATCAAGGCACAGTTTTACAAACGATGTTGGCAATAAATAAACTACAATTTAAGCAAGTTTCAATGGCAACTAATTATCATGTCGCATTTTAAAATTAGCTTTTGTTTAGCTATTTTTAGCTATTTTTTATTGTTATGGATAATAACTAATTTTTATTTTCACAACAAAATTTCTCAATTAAATTTTACTAATAAATCATCGACAACTTTTATTAATATTAACATAAATCAAAACAACTCCATATCGCACAACCCAAATCAAAAAAACAATAACATTACAAAAAAAAACATAAAATCACAAACAAATCCAAATAAAAAATCAATAGATAGCAATATTAATACCCTCAATAATTCACAAGAGAAAAATGTTTCACAAGAAAGAATTATTTTACATCAGCCATTGCCAAAAATTCCACAAGATTTACAATACGAATTGTTAAACGAAAAAATTATTGCAAATTTTATCATCGATAAAAATGGCAAACCAATAAAAATAACTTTAATCTCCCCTTCTAAACATCCAAAATTAAATGCCGTCTTGTTAGATAAACTACAAGAGTGGCTTTTCGTCTCACAAGATAAAATAAGCTCTCAAGATGTTTTAGTAAATTTTATGGTTACCGATTTATAAAATATATAATATCATTTTTTTACAGTTTTTATCTCAAAAATATTTTGCTATATTTGGAATTAGAAATGATATTATATCTTACACCATTTCAACTTTTTAGTTAAATCACCTATAAACAAATACTTTTTACAATTTCATTGCCTAAATTATTAACAAATTAACAAACTTGATTTTCTAATTCAATTAAAGTTTCAAATACCTTGTTTTTAATTATGTTTT
>JBILTH010000211.1:0-4008 GCA_044371635.1 Rickettsiales bacterium | reverse complement strand
ACCAGTCAAAATATTAGAGGAACTGCTGACGGGGCTTGGACGAAAATGGAGGTATATAAAATAAACTGATGGCAATTTTCTCATATTCATCGGGTTCAACTTTACCAAAAATATTAGAATATGCTGATCAACAAATCAGCCAATATTCTAATGAGGTTGTATCTGTTTTTGGATTGAGAAATCAAAATTTGTTTAGAATTTCATCTTCTTCAGAACAGTTATTTGAAAGATTTTCCTACACGTATAATGAATTTTCAGATAGATCTCTGGAAGTTTTTGATTTTGGTGGATTATTGGATGAGGTAACAGAAGTTGAGAACTTTGGTTCAATAACATCCACTGCTACTGAATTTGAAGTGTATGGATCAATTACACAGACAAGTACATTTGCAACTGGAACTATAGGGAAGATTATATCTTCTACAAAATATTCCATTACTAGAGCAGATGAGATTCAGGGAGTTACGTTCCTGTTTCAAGGAAAATCTAATGTTTATATTAATAAATCACATATTGGATATGGTATTGTATCCGATATTAACGGAATTTTAGTAGAAAATAATACCGAATCTTATGTAGGAACAGGTAGAGCATTTGGATTCGGAAGTAAGGCAGAGAGAGTTGTTTCTTCATACAACAACTCCTCTGTCGTTTCTTTTGAATCCATTGATTATAACCTAATCTTATCACCAGAAGATTCTTCTGAAGATTATGGTTCAATTCTTGATGAACCAAATCTAACTTCAGAACGTGATGATTATGGATTTGTTACTGGTCGTGGTTTAAGACCTTATGGATTAAGTAAGTTCTCTGGTCATCTTGTTGAGAAGAATACAGAAAATTATGTTGGTTCTGGGGAACTGTTTGGTTTCGGCAATGTAAAAGTATTCGTATTGCCAAAACATATTGGATCTGGATCTATTTCAATTACTGGTGCTGTTAGTGATCTTAGAAATACAGAATCTTATGTTGGTACTGGATCACTCTTTACCTTCTCCAGTACCACAGAAGCAGTTGGTTCAAAACCACCTGTTTCTGGTCTCTTTAAGTTCTCTGGACACCTCATTGAGAAGAATACTGAAAATTATGTAGGAACAGGTATTCTATTTGAATTTGGACAAATTGAAGTTGCTTCAGTATCACCATACGTTGGTTCTGGATCAATTTCAATTAGTGGTGCTTATAGTAACCTCAAGAATACAGAGTCTTACGTTGGAACAGGTAGAGCATTTGGATTTGGAAGTAAGGCAGAAAGTACTTCAGTATCTTATAACGAATCTTCAGTAGTTGAATTTGAAGGAATTGATTATGGTTTAATTAATGACGTTGAAAATTCAATAGAAGATTATGGTTCAATAATAGATGAACCAAATCTAACTTCAGAACGTGATGATTACGGATTAATAACTGGTCGTGGATTAAGACCTTATGGATTAAGTAGGTTCTCTGGTCATCTTGTTGAGAAGAATGCAGAATCTTATGTTGGATCAGGTATTCTATTTGAATTTGGACAACTTCAAATTGCTTCAGCATCTCCATACGTTGGTTCTGGTACTATTAAGATTAAAGGTGCTGTTAGTGACCTTAAGAATACCGAATCTTATGTTGGTACTGGATCCCTATTTACCTTCTCCAGTAAAACAGAAGCAGTTGGTTCAAAACCACCTTCATCTGGTCTCTTTAAGTTCTTTGGACACCTCATTGAGAAGAATACAGAACATTATACTGGTACTGGTATTCTATTTGAATTTGGACAAATTGAAGTTGCTTCAGTATCACCATACGTTGGTTCTGGATCCATCAAGATTAAAGGTTCTGCTAGTGACCTTAGAAACACAGAATCTTATGTAGGAACAGGTAGAGCATTTGGATTCGGTAGTAAGGCAGAAAGCACTTCGGTATCTTATAACGAATCTTCAGTAGTTGATTATGATGGTTTAGACTATGGTTATGTTGGTTCTCTTGAAGAATCTACAGAAGATTATGGTTCAATATTAGATGAACCAAATCTAACTTCAGAACGTGATGATTACGGATTCATAATTGGTCGTGGATTAAGACCTTATGGATTAAGTAGATTCTCTGGTACAGCAGAACCTATTATCATTACTCTTTCTTATGTTGGTACTGGATCACTCTTTACATTCTCCAGTACAACAGAAGCATTTGGTCCAAAACCACCTTCATCTGGTCTCTTTAGAATTTCTGGTGCTGCTACTCAATCCATTACACCAACTACAGAGATTGGTTCTGGATCCCTATTTACCTTCTCCAGTACCACAGAAGCAGTTGGTTCAAAACCACCTGTTTCTGGTCTCTTTAAGTTCTCTGGACACCTCATTGAGAAGAATACAGAACATTATACTGGTACTGGTTCACTCTTTGGATTCTCAAGTACAACAGAAGCATTTGGTCCAAAACCACCTGTTTCTGGTCTCTTTAGAATTTCTGGTGCTGCTACTCAATCCATTACACCAACTACAGAGATTGGTTCTGGAACTGTTATTGTAAGGCAAGCATCGCAAATACTTGATGCAGAAAATAAAGGTAGACTTGTTGCTGCATTTGAGAGCACTGGAATCACTGAAATTGCTAGACCACAAGCAATTAAACTTAGTGGTAGAGTTGGAATTTACTTCCAATTCCGTGAGGAAGGTTCTGGAACACTTAAGGTTAGAGGAAGAGCAATCATTCGTCTCAAACCAATTCATATTGGTGGAGGTTCCTACTTTATTCGTGGGTCTGCAGCAGAATCTGTTACTCCAGCAACAGAAATTGGATCTGGATCAGTATTTACATTTATATCCTCATCGGAATCCAAAGGATCAAATCCACCAGAAAATACGGTTCTATTCAAATTTAGAGGATCTTCCACACAGAAGAATACTGAATCATATGTTGGTTTTGGAATTGAAAGAATTAATGTTGAGTCATTAATTTTAATTAGACCAGTATATCCAGGTTCTGGATCAATTTCAGTTACTTCTGTAAGTAATGATAGTATAAGTTATAGATTTACTGGTTCTGGAAACCTATTTGGATTTGGAAGTGCTTCAGAATACCTATCAAGTTCATATGAATTTGAAAAACTAGTAATCCGAATAAGAGGTTCTGCACAAGAGACAAGCAGTGAATCGTATATTGGCAGTGGTTCAATATTTACATTCTCTAGCACAACAACTTCCAAAGGTGCAAACCCACCAGAGAATACTGTTTTATTCAAGTTTCTTGGTTCTAGTTTCGCAAGAACTCAACCAGTATATGCTGGTGAAGGACAAATTAAAGTATCAGAGGGAGTCGGTCGTCCTGATAAAAACAATAAAACATTTATTGTATCTGCGGAAGAATCTGCATCAGTCAAAACCACTGAAAAACCAGTACTCAGCAAGGTATTTGGAAATGCTGGAGTATCTAAACCATCTGTCTACAAAGGAAAAGGTAGATTATTTGGATTTGGTGGGGCATCAGAGACTACAACATTCAGTCCAGATGATACAAAAGTCCTATTTAAGATCTCCGGAACTGCAAAAGAAGAAAATACAGAATCATATAGAGGTTCTGGTATTATATTCTCAAATATCAGATCTTCTTCATCTGAGACATATGTTGCTAAGGGACAAACAAATCTATTCAGAATAACTGGATCTGGAACAGAATCCTTTAGTAATGGAAATTATAATGGTTCTGGTCAAATTGTTACTTCTGTACAATCCAGAACAATTGTATCATTTAGACCAAAGGTAATATCAAAACTATTTGAATTTACTGGAAATGCACAAGAAAGAAATACTGAGGCATTTAATGGTTCTGGAACAATTGGTCTACTCATTAGTTCAGGAAGATCAGTATTTTATGATTATACTGTATCACAAAAAGCACTTAGAATTTTTGGAACTACATTTGAATCATTTGGAAAATCTAATTATAATGGTAAAGTTAATGCAATATTTGCTGGTGTATCTCAGAATAGAGAAAATAAATATGTACCACCTAAGAAATCTAGAGTAA
>JBILTH010000104.1:0-4017 GCA_044371635.1 Rickettsiales bacterium | reverse complement strand
TTTAAAATAATATGAAAAAAACAATATTTGCAGTTTTAATGGCAATCTTGCTATTTTCTGCCTGTGCCAAAAAAGAAATTCAAAAAGAAGTTGGTAACAAATTAAAAGATCTACCAGAGTGGGTTCTTAATCCAAATTCTGGTGTTAAAGAAGGTGTTGCAGGTGTTGGTATTGCTGGTCCTTCTAAAGGTGGCATTGCTGTGCAAATTGCAAGAGCAGAATTAGATGCTAAAGCCAATATTGCCTCAACCATTCAATCTGAAATTTCTAGGGTAACTAAAAATGCTTTGCGTTCTGCCAAAGTTAACGATAACGACGATGTTGAAGAATTTTTTGCTCAAGCTAGTAAAGAAGTGGTAAAAAATCTCCCTATTTCTGGTGCAAAACGTGATAAAATATACACAGCAGAAGATGGTAATCTTTACATTCGCATGATTTTAGGGGTTGAAGATTATAGCAAATTCTTAAAAAATAGTCAAAAAGAATTTGAAAACAAAATCGCCAAATCCAATCTGAGTCGCAATAGCATTACAAAATCCCAAGAAGCTACCAAAGATCTTTTTGATGAACTAGAAAAAGAAAGAAAAGACGAGGCAAAAACCGAAAATAAAGCAGAAATCAAACAAGATTCTACTGTCAATAAAAAACAATAATCTTTTTTTATAATTATCCAAAAAAAACCTGTCATAAAATATATGGCAGGTTTTTAAATATAACTATTTCTTTATGAAAAAAATAAAAATCATAATAATTGCCAGTTTTGTGCTAATATGCAGTTGTGTTAAAATTCCAACCGATTCCGAAACAAACTCCAAAAACTCTTCCGCTTCTACTAGAATAGGCAATTCACAATCTGGATCAAAAAGCATTTTGCAAGAATTAGATTAAAATGAAAATAATCAAAATTTTCCTTCTTTTCTTGTTATTGCCAAATATTTTATTGGCAAAAGAAACTGTTCCAAAATGGTTTTCTAACCCAAAACAAAACGATTCTCAAAATCTTTATGGAACCGCCTCTGCCAACACTTTAGAAGAAGCAACCAAATACTCTCTTGTCGATTTAGCTTCTCGGTTAATAGTTTCAATTTCTGCAGAATCTCAACTATCTCGAGAAGAAAATCAGCAAGGTTTTAACGAAGAAATGAGGCAAAAAGTACAACAATCTATCGAAAAAATCAGTTTCAGCAATTATCAAATAACCAAAAGCATTCAAGAAGATCAAAAGTTTTTTGTAGAAGTTTCGGTTGAAAAAGAATCTTTTATTAACGAACAGCAAGATAGAGCTCAATTTTTGCAAAAAAAAATTAACGATCTAGACAAAATTTTACCATCTGCTAATTTTTTGCAAAAACATATCGTCTTAAATAAAATTATTCCATTAGTGCAAGAACTAGAATTAAAAACCAGAATTTTAAACGGTGCAGGTGCTAAAGCTAATTTATCTGATGTTTTAGATATGTTAGCAAAATATCAAAACGAACTTAATCAATCAACTTTTTCTGCCGAATTTTATTTTGACAAATCTTCTAATAATAAATTAAATAATGTTATTAAGGCTTTTTTAAATAAAGATGGCTTTACTATTAGCAATGTCGAAAAAAATACCAGCCCTCAACAAATAAAATTAATTGCCGATTATATTTCAGATTATAATTTTCTTTATAATACTCATATTGTAAAAATCAAAATTAGTTTTGAAAATATAGTGCAAAATAAAATAATTGCCAGCAATTCTTTAGAATTAACAGGCAATTCTTCTATTAGCAAAGAAGAAGCAATTAATGCTGCTTTACAAATTTTGCAACAACAAATAGAAAAAAACGGCATTCTAAATATTTTAGGAATCATAAATAACAAAAACTAAACATGAAAAAATTTATTTTTATTCTAATTCTTACAATTTTTACATCTTGCACACCTACAATTAAAAATTTTGATAAATATCAAAAACAATTTGCAAGTAAAAGTTCTTTCATGCCCACAGAAGAGCAACTAGAGAAAAAAACAGTTAAAGTTGCTGTTTTTGATTTTGATGAAAAAGATATTGAATTGGCTAAACAAGCTAACTTAGGAAAATCTTTAGCAGGTGAGCTTGAAACTTTTTTAGCAAAAAATAAATTAGCCGAACTAGTTGATCGCGGTATTAGTTCTAAATTACAACAAGAAATACAATTAGCCGAAATGAACAAAACTGGTGCTTATTCTGGTCCAAAAATTGTCGATTATGCGGTTTCTGGAGTAATTACCAATGCCGATTTTAATAGCAAATATGTTGAAGGTAGTATTTACATTAACCCCAAAAATGGTAATACAATAACCGTTCCTCCTAAATTTGTTTATAAAGCTTCAGTAAGTGGCAATATTAAAGTCTACGAATTACCTTCTCTTGATGTGGTTAATACAATTGAGCTTTCTGGTTTGGCAACTAGAAGTGAAAATGTTCAAAATAATGGCGGTTTAAGTATAGGAGGCATAAGAATTGGAGGTGAAAATGCCGAAGGTGTAAAAAGAGATGATGGTTTAGTAAGAAAAGCAGTAATTGATGCCATATCTTTTGCAGATGCCAACATTTTAAATGCTTTCGCTAAAAGAGGCTACATTTTAGAAAAAAGAACTCTTGGTAAAGAAAATATTTTTAAGATTAATTTAGGTTTTGAAGACGGAATAAAACATGGCGACAAATTTGATGTGGTTGCTCAATACGAAACAGAAAATGCTATTACTGGCAAAACAGAAGTTGAAAAGAAAATAATTGCTAATGGCTCTATTTCGCAAATAATTGATCCAAAAACTTGTTGGATAATTATTTCCGACATTAAACAAACATCTGCCATAAGAATAGGAGATGCTGTTAAATTAAAATATAAAGCTCAATCTTTTAAATCTCTTGATAGAATGGCCAAGCAATTGATGTAGTAAATTTAGTCTCTACACAATTTTAAACAATATCTCTTTTCGATTATTTTTTAGCAAAATTTTAGATAAATTCTGTTTTTTCAAATCTAAACTCAATTTTTTAAATGCAAGATAAATTTATGGGCAAGATAAATTTATTTTAAGGCATTGTTGAATTCGAAATTATATTTTATTGGCTATTTTTGGTATAAATTTTACCTATTTTTAGCCAAATATTATATTTTAGTTGTGCTAGTATAAAAGGCACTGTTGCATCCCAAATTTATTTTACTTTATGGCACTGTTGAATCTCGAAAAAATCAGTCTAACTAGATTTTGATTTGTGAGATTTTTGTTAAGTACTAAATGATATGATGATTTTTTGAGTATTTTTTTGATTTCTAGCTATTTTCTAGCTAGTTTTAGAATATTTTGGTTATTTTAGATACAAATTCCCTTGTTTTTATCTTTCATGTTGTTCTTTTTAACCGCCACTAAATGAATATTTTTTTTGCTGTTGCCAATTTAGCATTCTTATCGAAAATAACCTTTATTAGCATAAACCACACCAGAGTTTAGGATAACATGCTTCATTCCTTTAGAATCAATCACACTGGCTTTGGTAATGGCAACCTTGTTAATCATGCCACTTTGCATATCAATTGATACATTCTTTTTAAAACCATATCAAAACTTATTACCGCCCTTACAACCAAGATTTGCCTCTTTATCTTTGGCAAACTTCGGCAAGGTTTCGTTGTTAAGCTTGTTGTATTTTTCTTTAATTGCCTTATCTCTATTCCCACAGAGATGCCTTAGATATCAAATGAGAAGCATCAACAAAAACTTCACTCATGTAACCTTTAGCTCTTAATTGCTCCTTTGAAATATTGATTTTCTTTTTGATTCTTGTAAATAAAGAATAATTAGGAGTTGATTTTGGTTAAGTTAAATCGACAAAACCATTTTGAAGCTAAATTATATCTTAGAGATTCTTCCAACTCTCTGTCTCTTACATTCTCTATAAACTGCACCAATAAAGATAAAAATAATCTGAAAATTACATAACCTTTGAAATCGAACACCAAGAGCATCTTGAATTTGTTTTAATTCTTTCTTTCA
>JBILTH010000103.1:0-4018 GCA_044371635.1 Rickettsiales bacterium | reverse complement strand
GAAAAACTAAAAGATTTAAGTGCTATAGAAGATGTGATAATGATTGGATATCCAGAAGGTTTATCGAATGAAAAATATAACTTACCCTTATTTAGGAAGGGAATAACTGCATCTCATCCTGCAATTGATTTTAAACCAAAGGGTAATCCTGATAATACTGGAGTTGTTGATTTGGCATGTTTTCCTGGATCTTCAGGATCTCCGATCTTTATCTTAGATGAAGGTAAATACTATAATAAGGTTGGAAATAGCCTTGTGATAGGAAATAGAATTATTTTATTAGGAATATTGTTTGGAGGACCAAGCTTTAATTCAGAAGGAGAAATAAAAATTCTAACTCAACAAAAAATATCAGTATCAACTATGATTAATCTTGGTTATTACATAAAATCACAAGAAATACTTAATTTTAAGCCATTAATTGAACAAAACTTACCTTAACAAAAATAATTTAACACCATAACCAAAAATAACAAAACCCAATCATTAGAAAATTCGTTCAGCGAGTTTTTGCTTTATAAAACACCAAATAATCAAGTAAAAGTTGAGATTTTTTTGAAAAATAAAAATATAAGGAGATTTGTGCTTACTAAAAATTGTTTAACTTGCTCATTTTGTTCCAAAGCTTTCAGAGGAGATGATGACAAAGAAAAAACTTTAAAACTAAACGATCAAGAAAGAAGGCAAATACAAAATCATAATTTTGAATTTATTGATAAAAATACAAGAATTTATCTTACTTGCTTTAGAAATCAATGGTGCGAAGCAACCAATGTAATGGATAAAGAAATGCTTAGAAAAAGCCTGAAAAGCAGAAAATGTAAAAATTACTTTTCATTCAAGAAGAGTAAAACTTTACTCTTATCAGCAATAATTGAATTACAAAAAAATGATTATGAAAAATTTAAATATTGGTTTAATTTTTGGGTTACCAATATTTTGGTAATAATCGGAATTATTGTAACTATAATTTATCATTAAAAATTATTTTCATCATGACAAACAAAACCAACAAAACCCAATCATTAGAAAATTCATTTACTGAATTTCTGCTCTATAAAACTCCAAATGGCGAAATCAAAATAGAGATTTTTTTAAAAAATGAAAATATTTGGCTTAACCAAGATAAAATTTCTCTGCTTTTTGGAGTTGATCGCTCGGTAATTGCCAAGCATCTAAAAAATATCTTTGAAAGTGGTGAATTAAACGAAAATTCAGTATGTGCAAAATTTGCACATACTGCCACTGATGGCAAATCTTACCAAACAAAATTTTACAATCTCGATGCCATAATTTCGGTTGGTTATCGAGTTAACTCCATTCAAGCAACACATTTTCGCATTTGGGCAACGCAAAGGTTGAAAGAATACATCATCAAAGGTTTTACAATGGATGATGACAGATTAAAAGATCCAAGAAAGATTTTTGGCAAAGATTATTTCGACGAACAGCTTGCAAGAATTCGCGATATCAGAAGTTCGGAGCGAAGATTTTATCAAAAAATTACCGATATTTATTCGCAATGCAGTATTGATTATAATGCCACCAGCAAAGAAACCAAAGAATTTTTTGCCAATGTGCAGAATAAATTACATTTTGCCATTACTGGCAAAACCGCCGCCGAAATAATTCACTCTCGAGCCGATAGCACCAAGCCAAATATGGGTCTAACTAATTGGAAAAACTCATCTACTGGAAAAATTCGCAAAAATGATGTAACAATTGCCAAAAATTATTTAAATCAAGATGAAATTGATGGCTTAAATAAAATTGTTTCGATGTATTTAGATTATGCAGAAAATCAAGCTAAAAATGCCAAAAATTATTTAAATCAAGATGAAATTGATGGCTTAAATAAAATTGTTTCGATGTATTTAGATTATGCAGAAAATCAAGCTAAAAAACATCGAGCCATGACAATGAAAGATTGGCACGATAAGTTAAATGCTTTTTTACAATTTAACGAGCAAGAAATTTTAACCAATGCAGGCAAAATATCTGCTGAACTCGCTAAAGATTTTGCTAAAGATGAATTTACAAAATTTGCTTTAATGCAAGATCAAAATTTCGAAAGCGATTTTGATTTAGTAATTAAAAAAATAACAAACAAACATGACTAACCTATCAGGAATAATAAAATCGATTCAAAATATAATGCGCGAAGACCACGGAGTTGATGGCGATGCCAAAAGATTATCACAGCTTTGTTGGATGTTATTTCTAAAAATCTTTGATGAAAAAGAAGAGGAAGCCGAATTGCTTAATGCAAGCTACACATCGCCAATTCCGTCAAATTTACGATATAGCAACTTCGCCTTTAGCCGAAATTAGGGGGGGAGTTGTGATGAAAGAAAATTTATTGGATAAAATAATAGATAGATGGTGGAATATACTTATTTTGTTAGGTTGCGGTTTCGTATTTATCTCAATGGCTTTTAAAGCGGATTTTTTAAAGTCATCTTACATTTTTGGAATGGGAATCGGAATTATACTAATTGGAATATCATTTTCAATAGCCATATCAGAAATATGTAAGTCACAGTTTGGACCTTGTTTTATGAGACTGACACAAATTAAACATACCTTAATTACTAAAATAATTTTATCCGTCGGACTATTTCTGACAATTATTTTTTTCTTCTTAATTTTATTTGACCTAATAACAAAATGATAGGTTGGAAAAAGACAAAAATTGGAGAATTTCTTTTTGAGCGAGAAGGTAGATTTAACCCTGATGATAAATCTTTATTGAATTTAGATAGGCTAGAAAAAATCGATTTTTCTGGAAATTTTCACATAGGTCAAAAAGCCTCAAGAACTGATATGATTCTAATTAAGAGAGGTGATTTTGTTATTTCTAGAATCAATGTTTCAAAGGGGGCGATGGAAATTTATCGTGAAAGTAGCGATATAAAGGCAACAATTCACTATTCATCTTACACTTTTGACGAGTCAAAAATTGATATAAATTATTTTGAACATTTTTTACAAAGTGCTGAATTTATAAAACTTCTAGAAGATCAAGTAAAAGGTGGTATTAAAACTGAAATAAAAGCCAAACATCTTCTAAACCTAGAAATTCTTTTACCATCTCTAAACGAGCAAAAACAAATCGCCGAAAAATTAAAAATTAGCGAAGAAAAGCAAAAAATTTTACAACAACAAATTAACAACCAAAAAACTTACCTAAAAAATCTTAGAAAGCAGATTTTACAAGATGCCATTGAAGGTAAATTAACCAAGGAATGGCGAGAACAAAATCCAGATGTTGAATCAGCAAGTGATCTTTTAAAAAAAATCAAAAAAGAGAAAGAAAAATTAGTTTCTAAAAAAAGATTAAAAAAGAAAAGCTACTGCCCTCGATTGAAAAAAACGAAGTAACTTTTGATTTAAATGATATTTTGTGGGTAAGGCTTGACGACTTATTCACAATAGAGAAGGAGGAGGTTATTATGTCAAAAGCAATAACTGGAGACTATCCTCTTGTTGTGACGGCAGAAAAAAGGTTAAGACATAATAATTTTCAATTGGATTGTAATACAATTTTAATAACGATGGTTTCTTCTGCAGGACATGGACATGCATTTTTAAAGAGAATTCATTACCCAGTCTGGTAAATTTGTTTTAGGATCTATTTTAAGTGCCTTAATTCCAATAAATAAAGAAATCATAATTCCAGAATTTTATTATCATTTTTTATCTAGATATAAAGATAAATTAATTGTAAGTAAAATGAGCGGAGCTGCTAATTTTTCCTTAACTCGCAGTTTGTTAAGAAGTATTGTTATTCCATTCTTATCTACCTTCATTTAAAAGAAAATAACTAAATTTATGCAAAAACTCGACGAAGCCGAAAAAGCAATAGAAAAAAGCTTAAGTATTAGCCAACTGCTAACAAAAACAATTTTAGCAGAAGCTTTTAAAGTTTGGTGTTAATTAACATCTGCTTGATTTTTTTTCGTAATTTAATTATTTAATAATGGCACTGTTGTATTTATAAATAAGTAATTGGCACTGT
>JBILTH010000006.1:0-13830 GCA_044371635.1 Rickettsiales bacterium | reverse complement strand
AATTCTTACCGATCAAATAAATTGCATGGGCTGTTTGAGTCAATGTCGTTTTAGTAATTGGTCAGATAAGCCAGAAAACAATTTCACCACCAACAAAAAAACCGATCCACGTAGTTTCTGCATTCAAAAAACCTTGCAAGATGTGCGGTTTAACATTGATATTGCCAATCAATTAATGTTTTCTGGGCATTCTGCCTATAAATTTGCTTCTGATCCTTTTTATGAAAACGGCTTTGTTCCAACCATAAAACAATTAGTAGACAGAATCATTACTGGTAAATAATTTATGCAAACCAAGTTCATCTTTATCACAGGAGGAGTTGTTTCTTCGCTAGGAAAGGGTTTGGCAGCAGCTTCTTTAGCTTCTTTATTGCAAGCAAGAGGCTTTTCGGTAAAATTAAGAAAACTCGATCCCTATCTTAATATCGATCCAGGAACTATGAGCCCACTACAACATGGAGAAGTTTTTGTAACCGAAGATGGGGCAGAAACCGATCTAGATCTAGGGCATTATGAAAGATTCACAGGAGTCGATGCCAAAAAAGAAGATAGCATAACCGCAGGACAAATCTATGCAAAACTACTCAAAAAAGAAAGAAAAGGTGATTATTTAGGTGGTACAGTGCAAGTAATTCCTCATGTCACTAATCTTATCAAAGATTTTATTCTTAACAACATTACTGAAGTTAATTTTATGTTGTGTGAAATCGGTGGTACGGTTGGCGATATTGAAGCACTGCCTTTTTTTGAAGCTATCAGACAACTTTCTTACGAAATGCCAAACCAATGTGCTTTCTTACATCTTACTTTATTGCCCTACATAACTAGTGCTGGCGAGTTAAAAACCAAACCAACTCAACACTCGGTAAAAGAATTACGTTCTATTGGTATTCAACCAAACATAATTTTATGTCGAGCAGAAAAAACAATTAAACAACAACATTTGCAAAAAATTGCCCAAATGTGTTCGGTGCCAACAACCGCAGTTATCGCCGCCCCTGATTGTAAAAATATTTATCAAGCACCAATTATTTATCATCAAAACGGTCTTGATACTGCTATTTTAAATTTTTTTCATTTATCCACACCAAAGCCCAATCTTACTAAATGGTTGCTTATCAATGATGCCATCAACAATCCGCAACACATTGTTAATGTTGCAATTGTAGGTAAATATATTGAATATCAAGATTGCTATAAATCGTTGCTTGAAGCCCTTAATCATGCAGGTTTTGCCCTAAAAATAAAAGTAAATTTTTTATGGGTTAATGCTCGAGAAGGCAAAAATCTTAAATTACCAAAAAATTTGCAAGCAATTTTAGTGCCAGGGGGCTTTGGAATTGACGGCACCGAAGGTAAAATTGCCACCATCAAATATGCTCGAGAAAACAATATTCCTTATCTTGGTATTTGCTACGGTATGCAAATGGCAGTAATAGAATTTGCTAGAAATGTACTAAACATCAAAAATGCCACTTCTAGCGAAAACGATTCAAAAGGCACACACATCATTACCACTATGCAAAATTGGCAAGATTTAACTGGAAAAAATACTAAACAAGGCAACATCAAAAAGCTAGGTGGCACAATGAGGCTTGGCTCTTATCCTTGCTTGCTACAACCAAAAACTTTGGCTTTAAAAATTTATCAACAAAATTTAATTCACGAAAGACATAGACATCGCTATGAAGTGAATATTGATTTTCAAAAACAAATGCAAGAAGCAGGGTTAATTTTTTCAGGAATTTCACCAGATGGTAAACTCCCCGAAATTATTGAATTACCAAAACATAAATTTTTTATTGGAGTGCAATTTCATCCCGAGCTAAAATCGAAACCTTTTTCTGCTCATCCTCTGTTTGTGGAGTTTTTAAAATCTGCCATCAACAATACAGAGCACCAATGAGAGAGAAAAATTTCTTAACCTTAAATATAATTTTTTTTTCTTTATTTCTGCTTTGTAGTTGCGGTTTTGAAGTTATCTACAAAAATCATGAATCACCAACATCTTTAGCCTATACATTAGCATCAATTAAAATTGAAAAAAAACGCTCTCAACTCGATTGGGAGTTACAAAATAGTTTATACAACCTACTTAACCCAGATAAAATAAACATTCCTGCTAAATATTTATTAACTCTAACAACCACTACTACAATTGGCTCAACCTACATCACCAATACTGGAGCTTCGGGACGAAACAGAATAACCATAAATGTTAATTACACCTTAACAAATCTAGAAAAAAATCAAACCATAAGTTCTGGCTCAACAATTGCAAGTGACAACTACGATGTTTCTATTAATCGCTTTGGCACTTTTGTTGCAGAAGAATATGTGCGAAACAATATTTTAAAAATGATTAGCAATAATTTACGCAATGCCTTGGTTAACGATTTTGTTTTATTGTTTAAAAAAAATCCTATAAATAAAACACTATAATTAATGCTATTTCTACTAATTAAAATATTATAAAAAATATATGTTTAGGCATGCTAACATAAAGCGAGGGTTATAATTTTAGGCGCACTAATGCAAGCGACAGGTTTTTAACCAAAAAATAAAGTTATAACATAAAAAATCATAGTGTTGTTTTAAAATTAATAAAAACAATATTATGTTACTAAAACTAATTAAAAAAAAATCTTATGTTTGGCAAAAATATTATTACTATTTCTTTTTTTATCTCATTATCTAGAATTTTAGGCTTTATAAGAGATATTATTATTGCCAAGTTTTTAGGAATTGGCTTACTTTCTGATGTATTTTTTGCAGCTTTTCGTGTGCCAAATTTTTTTCGTCGCATTTTTGCCGAAGGAGCTTTTAATAGTGCTTTTATTCCTTTATTTATAGATAAAAACAACAATCAAAACAAAGAAGTCACTAAAAATTTCGTTGCTAACATTTCTGCTTGGTTATTGCTAATTTTATGGCTAGTAGTTATTTGTTTTCAATTATTTATGCCTTTTTTAATGAAAGTGTTTTTTCCTGGTTTTTTTCAATCAGCAGAAAAATCACAACTACTAATTAGCTTATCTCATATCACTATTTTTTATTTAGTTTTTATTGTCATGGTTTCTTTATTATCAAGTATTCTTAACTCTATCAATAAATTTGCAATTCCTTCTGCAACTCAATTAATTTTAAATCTTACTTTAATATTTTTTATTACTGTTTTAGGTAATTATTTTAGCAATTATGCCTACTCTTTGGCTTGGGGAGTTTTTTTTGCTGGAGTTTTTCAACTTTTATTTATTGCTTTTTTTAGTTATCGTTATTGTTATTTATTTATGCCACAATTACCAAAAATTAATACTGACTTTAAAATTTTTCTTAAAAAACTAGTGCCTGGTCTAATAGGCGCCAATGTGATGCAAATAAATTTACTCATCGATTCATTTTTTGCTAGCTCTATTGTTGGTGCGGTTTCTTATTTATATTATGCCGATCGAATTAATCAACTACCGCTAGCTACTATTGGCATTGCTATCAGTATGGCATTGCTACCAAATATTGCCAAAAAAATAAAAGCAGGAGAATCAGAAAAAGCAAATCATCTACAAAACACTGCTTTAGAAGTTGGTCTGCTACTTGCCATACCAGCGAGTTTAGCTCTTACCGTTTTAGCCGAAAATATTGTAGGAGTATTGTTTGAAAGAGGTGCTTTTAATCATAGCGAAACTATTAAAGTTGGTCTAGCTTTAAAATATTATTCTTTTGGCTTGCCTGCTTATATTTTGGTAAAAATTTTTGAACCTACTTTTTTTGCCCGATCTAATACAAAAACACCTATGAAAATTGCAATTTTTTGTGTTTTAGTTAATATTTTATTAAATTGCATTTTTGCCTTTTATAATTTTAGTTATCTTGGCATCATTTTATCTTCAATTATTGCTTCTTATCTCAATTTTACATTATTATTTTATTTAGCTTGGCAAAAAAAATATTTTCATTTTATAGAAAAATTTTGGCAGAAAATTGCTAAAATATTAGTTTCTGCCATTATTATGGCAATGATCTTACAATTCTGTAAAAATTATTTTGGCAATAATTTGTGGCAAATATGGCAACTGGCAATAACTATTATCATTGGCTTTCTTATTTATTTTATTTTTACTTATGCCACAGGTTGCTTTGCCCTATTAAAACAAATTGCAAAAACAAATAAATAAAAATGATAAACAGGCAAAAAGAACAAATTGTTTTGCAACTTTTTGGCAAATACACTAAAAATATTACTTTTTCATGGTTAATCAATCAAAACTTAAGAAGAAAAATTATTTTACAGATCGATTCCAATAATATTTTAGGCGAATTTTTGCCAAAAACTCATCAACATAACAAAATTATTTCTCATCCTTTGGCAGAAGAAATAATCAACATTTTTCTACCAAGACTACAAAATTTTTTATATTGTTTTGCTAAAAATTTTATTTCACAAATTCAGATTATTGCTTTTGATAATATTTTAGATGTAGTTTTTACCAGTAAAAAGAGTTTATCTTATCAACAAAAACAAGCTCTTACAAACTTTGCTTATCAAAACAGCATTAATTTAAGTTTATGTTTTTTGCAACAAAACGAACCAATTTTAATTATTAAACCATGCTTAATTTCTATCAATAATCTTAATTTACAAGTAACTAATGAAGTTTTTTTACAAGCAAGTAAAAGCGGTCTAAACTTAATTTGTGCCGAATTAATTAATTTTATTCTCAATTTAAAAATCAAACACAAACCAACCATTGCCGAATTATATTGCGGTTTTGGCATTTATAGCTTTGCACTGCATCATCTTATATCTAATAGTAAAGCATTTGATGGCAATAAAACAATGATAGATCTTGCCAATAAAAATATTCAGCAACATCAATTAAGCAATAAAATTACAGCCTATACACGCGATTTGTTTTTTAATCCATTAAACTATCACGAATTAAATAAATTTGAAGCCATCATCATAAATCCCCCAAGAAATGGTGCCTCTACTCAAATTATGCAAATTGCCAAAAGTAAACTTAAAAATATCTGTTATGTCTCTTGCAATCCATATAGTTTATTAAATGATTTAAAAATTTTACTTGACTATAATTATTGTATCAATACAATACATGCCATCAATCAGTTTGCCGATGGCAAACACATTGAATTAGTTGTTAATTTTACTAGATTTCATCTTTAATAAATTTATTAAATGCCTAATAAACTTGCCTTACAAACCCTAAACAATTTAGCTAAAGCCTATCATAACACACCATTAGTTGAGGTTGCATTCACTTATTTAGGCAAGCAAAAAATAATTTTTGCTAAATATGAGGCTTTTAATTTTAGTGGCTCAATAAAAGATAGAATAGCACTACATATTTTAACCAAAGCTTACGAAAACAATCAAATCAATAGCAAAAGCATCATTACCGAAGCAACTAGTGGCAACACTGGTATTGCTTTTGCTTCATTAGGAAAAGCCCTTGGTCACCTAGTGAGAATCTACATGCCAAATTGGTTAAGTAAAGAAAGATATGATACTATCAAACTATTTGGAGCAGAAGTTGTTTTGGTTTCAAAAGAAGAAGGTGGCTTTTTAGGCTCAATTGCTATGGCCAGAGAATTTGCTAAAAAAAATAATGGCTATTGTCCAGAGCAATTCAAAAATCTAGAAAATGTCAATGCTCACACTTTATTTACCGCCAAAGAAATTATAACCAATACTAATAATTTAGGTATCAAGCTCAATTCTTTTGTAGCAGGAGTTGGCACCGGTGGCACTATTATGGGTTTTTATCAATATTGTCTTCAACATAATCTCAAAATTAACTGCCATCCTGTTGAGCCCGAAAATTCGCCCACCTTAACCACTGGTGGCAAAAAAATTGGTAAACATCGTATCCAAGGCATTAGCGATGAATTTATTCCCGAAATATTACATCTCAAAAAATTAAGCCCCATTATTAGCATAGACGATGGCGATGCAATTTTAATGGCGCAAAAACTCAATCAAAAAGGGCTTTCTGTTGGCATTTCTTCTGGTTGTAATTTTTTAGCCGCTTTAAAAACAATTATTCAAAGCGACAATGAAAATCATCAAGTTGCCACCATATTTTGCGACTCCGCTTTAAAATATCTCTCTACCGATCTAACCAAAACAGAACCAATAAAACCAAATTTCTTAAGCCCAAAAGTAAATATTTCTTACATCAAGTTTCATTAAAAATATGTTTAATATCAAACTCCAACAATTCGATATGTTAATTGTTGGAGCTGGTGGTGCTGGGCTTACCGCCGCAATTTCTGCTTTTGATAATGTTGATGGCAAAATAAATATCGCTATATTAAGCAAAGTTTTTGCTAATCATAGCCACACAGTAGCCGCTCAAGGTGGTATTAATGCTAGTTTAGGAAATGTTACAACCGATCATTGGCAATGGCACTATTATGACACAATAAAAGGTTCTGCCAATTTGGCCGATAGTGATGCAGTTGAAATTTTATGCTCTAAAGCAAATGAAGCTATTTTATTTTTAGAACATCAAGGAATGGTTTTTTCTCGAGATAATTTTGGTAAAATAGAGCAAAGACCTTACGGTGGACAATCTTTAAATTTTGGTAAAGATGGTTTAGCATATCGAGCTTGTTATGCTCAAGATAAAACTGGACATTCTTTATTACACACTTTATTGCAACAAGTTAAAAAACGCCACATACCTATTTTGGAAGAAATTTTAGTAATTGATTTATTAATAGAAAACAATCAATGCTATGGCTGTTTAGCGATTGATTTTAATCAAGGTGAACTACTCGTTTTAACGAGTAAAACACTAATTTTAGCTACAGGAGGCTATAGCCAAATATATCATAACAATACTTCTTCAAGCATCTGCACAGGCGATGGCACTGCTCTTGTTTTAAAATCTGGTTTATTTTTACAAGATATGGAGTTTGTGCAGTTTCATCCAACTGGGCTTGCCAATTCTGGAATTTTAATTAGCGAAGCTGCAAGAGGAGAAGGTGCCTATTTAATCAACAAATATGGTCACAGATTTATGGCAGATTATCAACCGCAAACTATGGAACTTTCTTGTCGTGATGCCATTTCTATTGCCATGGCTTGCGAAATGCAAAAAGGCAATGGCTGTTTTAGCAATAAACAAAGCGAATTAACTCAAAAACCCGATTGTTTATATCTCGATTTAAGACATTTAAACACTGAAATAATCAAAAAAAAACTCCCTAATTTACTTGAAATCACCAAGAAATTTGGTAATATCGATGTTTTTAATAGCCCTATTCCAGTATCCCCTGCGGCCCACTACACTATGGGTGGTATTCCTTGTAATATTTTTGGTGAAGTTATTACTGGGCTTTTTACCGTAGGCGAATCGGCCTGTGTTTCGGTTCATGGAGCAAATAGATTAGGATGTAATTCTTTGCTAGAATTAGTGGTTTTTGGACAGATTGTTGGTAAAAAATCTGCAGAAGTTGCAGTTGAAAAAACAGATTTTGTTTTTTACAAAAATGTTGCCTATAAACTTGCAACAGAAAAAATTGCAATTTTTGAAAATCTTTTTATCGATCGCAAAAACACTGAAAATAACCTAAATAACCTCAAAAAACAAATGCAATTAAATAACGAAAAAAGCATTGGTATTTTTCGCAACGAAACATTATTAAAAGAAGGAATAAATCAAAATATTTTGCTATATCAACAATTAAAAAACCATAAAATTAGCAATAAAAGTTTATTTTGGAATAATGAAATTAACAATTATTTTGAAACTGAAAATTTACTACTAAACTCTTTAGCGGTAGCATATTCTGCCCTACAACGAATCGAAAGTCGTGGCAGTCATTATCGCTTCGATTTTCCCAACACTAATTCAGAGTTTTTGCATCATAGCTTGATAAGTATTAAAAACCAAAATCATCAACCAATATTTATTTTTAACACCAAAAAAGTGAGATAAATTTTATAATTTTTTCTTAATTATATCAAACCAGCAAAAGAATTAACACCATGGTTAATCAACTCTATAAAGGCACTGTTGCATCCCAAATTTATTTTACTTTATTTACCATTCTTGGTATAAATTTTACCTATTTTGAGCCAAATATGTTGAATATATGGCTAAAAATAGCTAAAATTTCTCCTAAAAACTAGCAAAAAATTAAAACAAATTTAGAATTCAACAGTGCCATAAAATAAACGAAGAGAAAATTAAAATAGTAGAAGAAATATAAAAAAAATACCACTTGATTCTTGCAAATAAAATACTTGATTATCTTGTAAATAAAGTTAAAATAATTGTTATATTATTTAATCTTAACAAAAAAATTTATGAAATTGTTAGCTTGCAATAGCAACAAACAACTTGCATCAAAAATAGCTTCTCATCTCAATATTAATTTAGTTTTAGCAGAGGTTAAAAAATTTGCCGATCACGAAATTTTTGTTGAAATTGCCGAAAATGTTAGAGGGCAAGATGTTTTTATTTTGCAATCAACATCTTATCCTGCTAACGATCATTTAATGGAATTGCTAATTGTTATTGATGCTTTAAGAAGAGCTTCTGCTAAAACTATCACTGCTGTTATGCCCTATTTTGGTTATGCTCGGCAAGATCGCAAAGTTGCCCCACGTACTCCTATTTCTGCTAAATTAATTGCCAATCTCATTACCTCTGCAGGGGCAGATAGAGTGCTTACTCTCGATTTACATGCTGGTCAAATACAAGGATTTTTTGATATTCCTGTTGATAATTTATATGCCTCTCCTTTGTTTATTGATCATATTTTACAAAATTTTGAAGTAAGTAATTTAACCATTGTTTCGCCTGATGTTGGCGGTTTAGTGAGGGCGAGAAATATTGCTAGTAAAATTAATGCCGATTTAGCGATTGTCGATAAAAAAAGATCCAAACCCGGAGAAAGTGAAGTTATGAATATTATTGGTAATGTTGCCAATAAAAATTGTGTTATTGTTGATGATATGGTTGATTCTGGTGGTACTTTATGCAATGCGGCTACTGCCCTAATCAATCAAGGTGCCAAAACAGTTTCTGCCTATATCACTCACGGCATTTTATCACAAAATTCTTGGCAAAGAATTGCAAATTCTCAATTAAAAAAGTTGATTATTACTAATTCTATCAATCCAACCGAAAACACTTTAACAGCCAAAAATATAGAAATTATAGACATTTCTTTTCTTTTAGCAACCGCAATTAACAACATTGTTTGCGAAAAGTCTTTATCTGCTTTATTTAATTAATTTTTTTACCAAAATGAAAAAACTTTTGCAAAAATTTTTTCTTCAATATAAAAAACAAATCTTTAATATTTTAGCAAGTTTATTTCTTACTATTGTAATTGTTATTTTAGTTTCTATGATTACCAACATTTTATATCGCTATAAAAATATTAATCAAAGAGGTTTTTTTATTGAATTTACCGATAATGGCAAGCCTATTATAAAAGAACCAGAAAAAATACCTGATCTTAACGAATTATTGGCATCTGCCGATTTTTCTCGAGGTGAAAAAATTTTTAAAAAATGTTCTTCTTGCCACAACATAAACCAAGGCGAAGGAGCAAAAGTTGGTCCAAATCTTTATGGTGTAATAGCTAGAAAAAAAGCTTCAGCACTAGGTTTTGCCTATTCCGAAGCCCTGATTGCCAAAGGTGGTGTGTGGAGTAAAGAAGAAATTAATCAATTTATTACCAAGCCAAAAAATTATATCGCAGGCACTAAAATGGCTTTTGCTGGTCTTAAAAAACCGCAAGATAGAGCAGATGTTATTTTATATCTTGAAAAAAAATCAACTAACTAAACTATGAATATAGAGCAAATTATCAGTATTATTCTTACCTTAATTTTTGGGGCTGTTTTTGGCTCTTTTGCCACACTTTTTGCCTACCGCTTACCGCGCAACGAATCTTGCTTTGGTCGATATTTTGGGCCAAAATCTCGTTGCTCTAATTGTGGCACCACCATCATCACACGTGATTTAATTCCAGTTTTAAATTGGCTTATTACCAAAGGAAAATGTCGAGCTTGCAAGCATCCTGTATCAAGAGTTCATTTGTTTGTTGAGCTTACTACGGTTTTATTGTTTTTAATATGTTATTACCGTTTTGGTTTTTGCGAAAAATTTTTTATTTATGCCTTGGCAAGTGTGTCTTTGGTGGTTGCTATGGCCAGCGATTTTACTCATAAAATTTTTCCCGATCAAGTTTTGTTATTTATATTATTTTTTGTTGGTTCCGATAAAATTTTACAAGATCAAACTATATTAAACATGGCAAACTCTGGCTTGATTGGTGTTTTTTTTGTTATTGCCTTGCATAAACTCATCTACAATAAAAATAAACATCTATTTGCTAACGAGCAACATTTTTTTAGTTATAGCAAATTTGTTCTTATTGCTTCAGTATTGCTAAATATTGAAAACTTTTTATTTTATTGCTTAATTTTAACCATCACTCTTTTTGCTGTGTTTAAAGCTTTAAAACCAAAAAAACCATTTAGTTTTGGCTATGTTTTTATTATTCCTTTCATTTGTTTAACCATTATCTCTCCTTTATAATATGCTTGATTACAAAATAAAAGACATTTCACTTGCCAAACTTGGTCGCCACGAAATAACTTTGGCAGAAAACGAAATGCCAGGCTTAATGGCACTACGATCAGAATATGGCAATAGTTTGCCTTTGAAAGGGGCAAAAATAGTTGGTTGTTTGCACATGACCATAGAAACTGCGGTTCTAATTGAAACCTTGGTGCATTTAGGAGCCGAAGTGAGATGGAGTTCTTGCAATATTTTTTCAACTGTCGATCAAGCAGCAGCTGCAATTGCTAGTGTTGGCATTCCTGTTTTTGCTTGGAAAGGCGAAACTCTCGAAGAATATGATTGGTGCATTAAGCAAACAATTATTGGTAAAAATGGCTGGGTGCCAAATTTAATTCTCGATGATGGGGGCGATTTAACCACAATTATTCATACCACATATCCTCATTTATTAAAAAATATCAAAGGCTTATCCGAAGAAACAACAACAGGAGTGGCAAGGCTTTATCAAATGCAAAAAGAAGGTAAATTGCAAGTGCCTGCAATCAATGTTAACGATGCAGTTACTAAATCAAAATTCGATAATTTATATGGTTGCAAAGAAAGTGTTATAGATGGCATAAAAAGGGCAACCGATATTATGATTGCAGGTAAAATGGTGGTGGTTTGTGGCTATGGTAATGTTGGCAAAGGTTGTGCCGAAGCTTTTAAAAGCCAAGGAGCAAGAGTTGTGGTAACCGAAGTTGATCCAATCTGTGCCTTACAAGCAGCGATGGCTGGTTTTACTGTATTGCCACTAGAAAAGGTGGTGAGTCAAGCCGATATTTTTATTACCGCCACAGGCAATGTTTCAGTAATTACTTTTGAGCATATGAAGGCCATGAAAGATTGTGCTATTGTAGGCAATATTGGGCATTTTGATAACGAAATCGAAGTAGAATCTTTACGCAATTTAAAATGGGTAAATATCAAGCCACAGTTAGATCAAATCACATTTTCTGATGGCAAAAGATTAATTTTATTAGCAGAAGGTCGATTACTTAATTTAGGTTGTGCCACAGGGCATAGTGCTTTTGTAATGTCTACCAGTTTCACTAATCAAGTGATGGCGCAAATTGAGTTATGGCAAAATCATAGCAAATATCAAAATCAAGTTTATATTTTACCAAAACATCTCGATGAAAAAGTTGCTCAATTACATCTTGATAAGCTCGGGGTTGAACTCACTAAATTAACCACAGAACAGGCAAATTATTTACAAATTAATCCACAAGGCCCTTTTAAAAGCGATAACTATAAATATTAAATTTTATGCAAAAATTTCTCATCACCGAAAATGGTTATAAACAATTAAAAACAACTCTTGAAAATTTAAAAAATAACGAACGTCCAAAAGTTATTCAACAAATAGCCACAGCACGCGAGCTGGGCGACTTGCGCGAAAATGCCGAATATCATTCTGCCAAAGAAAAACAGGGTTTTATCGAAGCACAAATTGCCGATTACGAAGATAAATTAAACAGATCAGAAGTTGTTTATATTAATAAACTTACTGGCAACAAGGTTGTTTTTGGAGCTACCGTGCTACTTGATAATGGCAAAAAAGAAATATCCTATCAAATTGTTAGCGATTTTGAAGCAAATCTCGATCTTGGGCTTATTTCATCTAATTCTCCAGTTGCCAGAGCCTTACTTGGCAAAGAAATTGGCGATGAAATCGAAATCAACACTCCAGGTGGAATAGTTTTTTACGAAATTTTAGCAATTAAGTTTGTTTAAAACATGCAGGTTAATCAAATAATTTGTGGCGATTGTTGCAATGTTTTATCTGGCTTTGCCGACAAAACATTCGATTTAATTTTTGCCGATCCCCCTTATAATTTACAATTACAACAAGAGTTAAGAAGGCCAGACAACAGCTTGGTTGATGCCGTTAATGATGACTGGGATAAATTTTCTAGTTTTGCCGAATATGATGAATTTTGCCAACGATGGCTCACTCAATGCCAAAGAACCTTAAAAGATGATGGAGCAATTTGGGTTATTGGCAGTTATCACAATATTTTTCGCATTGGCAAAATGATGATGGATATGGGCTTTTGGATTTTAAACGACATTCAGTGGTATAAAACTAACCCGATGCCTTATACCATTTCAACTTAAAATACATTGTTAGATATTTAATAAATCTAACTTCATCTTTTTGGCTAAAAAGCTTCAAAAAGCCTCAAGCTGTATGGATATACAGCTTTCGTTTTTTAAAGTTTTTATCTCAAAAATATTTTGTTAGATTGATTAATTTTAAAGTTGAAATGGTATAATTTTCGTAGTGTTCGCTTCACTAATGCTACCGAAACTTTATTGTGGTGCAAAAAAAGTGCCGATCAAAAAAAATATACTTTCAATTATCAGCTCATGAAAGAGTTAAATGGTGGCAAACAAATGAAATCTGTTTGGGAGATTGGTTTATGCACTGGCAAAGAAAGATTGCGCGATGAAAATGGTAATAAATTATACCATTTCAACTTTAAAATTAATCAATCTAACAAAATATTTTTGAGATAAAAACTTTAAAAAACGAAAGCTGTATACAGCTTGAGGCTTTTTGAAGCTTTTTAGCCAAAAAGATGAAGTTAGATTTATTAAATATCTAACAATGTATTTTAAGTTGAAATGGTATTATACTCAACTCAAAAACCGCAAGAATTATTACGTCGAGTTATTTTATCATCTTCAAAAGAAGGTGATTTAATTCTTGATCCATTTTTAGGTAGTGGCACAACCGCAGCGGTTGCAAAAACTTATAACCGCAACTTTATTGGCATAGAAAAAGAACAAAAGTATGTTGATATTGCTTTAGCCAGATTGCAAAATTCAATACAAGATTATTTATTATGACAATACAAAAAAATCTAGAAAATATTATCAAAGATTCAATTATAAGGCTTGTTAAAGAAAGTTTATCTCATAAAAACATTAAAAAACAACATAATAAACATCAAGAAAAAATTCACTTTATCCCTATTCAATACAGAATAATAGGGGGCATATTGCAATCTTTAAACATTAAATTTGGTAATTTTTTACAAAATCTTTTGTCGGAAATCATTCTAACAGAAAAAAATTTAATACTTCATCAATTATCTGGCAAAAAAATTGCCTCTTCTTTTTCAAAAGAAGTGAATAATACCATAGAAGAATATATTTATGATAGAGAGAATAATGCAACAACCGAGGAAGAATTAAGTTTAAATTTTAATAAACTAAA
>JBILTH010000101.1:0-4109 GCA_044371635.1 Rickettsiales bacterium | reverse complement strand
GAAGTTAGATTTATTAAATATCTAACAATGTATTTTAAGTTGAAATGGTATAATATGGCAATTAATCTTAATATCGCCGTAAAGATCACTAAAAAGAAAACCTTGTTTTATAACTGGTAATTCTAGTTTTTCTTTTATTGCAAGGCAAACAATTGATAGGTTGGGGTTTTTAAAATCGATCTTCTTTTCAAGGATTTTTTTTGAGAGAATCATTGTTAAAATCGTTCAAAGTCAAAAAGGAGCTGTAAATTCTTAACCAAAAAGATGATTTGTTTAAATCTTTAAAAACTGCCTTATCAACAAAATCTGGGATATCTTTCATATTTTTTAATCTCTTAAACCGCAATCGGCAAAAACCAAATATTTGTAAGTAGTAAGTTGCTCAAGCCCAACTGGCCCTCTAGCATGAAGCTTACCTGTGGCAATGCCAACTTCGGCACCTAAACCAAATTCGCCACCATCGGCAAATTGAGTAGAAGTATTGTGCATTACAATGGCAGAATCGATTTGTTGTAAAAATTGACTAGCAACTTGGCTATTTTCGGTGATGATGCTTTCGGTATGTGAAGAGCTGTGAGTGTTTATCCAGTCAATTGCCATATTGAGATTTTCAACAATTTTTAAAGAAACAATTTTATCGAGATATTCTTGGTAATAATCTTGAGTGGTTGCAGGCAAAATATAAGGGCTTAAATTACATGATAAATCATCGCCCCTAATTTCGCATTGTTTTTCTTGCAAATGCTGGCACAATAAAGGCACAAATTGACTGGCGATAACATGATCAACCAACAAAGATTCGGTTGCTCCGCAAATGCCAGTTCTGCGCAATTTGGCATTGAGTATAATTTTAATTGCCTTGTCAAAGTTAGCATCGGCATGAACATAAGTGTGACAATTGCCATCGAGATGTTTAAACAAGGGTATTTTGGTGTTATCGGCAATAGCAGAAATCAATGATTTGCCCCCTCTTGGAATAATAACATCAATATATTGTGGCAATTGCAATAGTTGTTGTAAAAAATTACGCTCGTTATTATAGCAAAATGATATAATATTGCTATCGAGATTAAAATTTTGTAATACTTTTTTGTAAATATCAGCAATTACTTTTGAGCTTTGATAAGAATCAGAACCGCAACGAAGCATTGCCACATTGCCAGATTTTATAGCAAGAGCAGAAACATCAGAAGTTACATTGGGGCGTGATTCATAAACTACCAACAAAACTCCTATTGGCACTGATATTCGTTTAATATTTAAGCCATTATTTCTGCTTGTATTATAGCTAATTTTATCAACAGGATCTGGTAAATTTGCAATTTCAACAATAGATTGAGAAATATTGTTAAGGGTTTTTTCGGTTAAAATTAATCTATCAATTTTGCTTGGCTCTAAATTGTTTTGTTTAGCATTTTCTAGATCAAGATTATTAGCTTGCAAAATATGTGAAGAATTATTGATAATTTCTTGAGAAACTTGCAATAAAATTTCATTTTTTATTTGAGTAGATAAATTGACAATACTTTTTTTTGCTAAAAAAGCCTGTTTAGCAAAATTTATTGCTGAAATGTTTGTAGAATTATTAGATTTGATCATAAGAAATTGTTTCAACGAAAGCCCCATTATGAGTTGTTGCCCCATATTTAGCAGATCCAACTGTTTGGGCATATTTCCAGATTGCCCCCGAATTATATTGAGTTTTTTTGGCTTGCCATTGATTTTTTCGAGTTTGTAAAATATCGTTAGAAACTTCAAGAGTAATATTGCCGTTTTTAGCATCGATAGTAATTTTATCACCATCAACAATTAAGGCAATAACACCGCCAACCGCCGCCTCGGGGCTTACATGCCCAACACAAAAACCCCTAGTGCCACCAGAAAACCTGCCGTCGGTAATAAGGGCAACTTCTTTTCCCATGCCCTGACCATAAATTGCCGAAGTAGTTGCCAACATTTCGCGCATACCCGGACCGCCTTTTGGACCTTCATAGCGAATAACCAATACATCGCCAGCTTGATATTGTTTATTTTTTACTGCTTCAAAACAATCTTCTTCACAATCAAAACAACGAGCAACTCCGCTAAAATATAGCTCAGATTCTTGCATGCCTGCCACTTTTACTACTGCACCTTCTTGTGCTAAATTACCTTGCAAAACAACAACTCCACCTGTTTTGGCAAGAGGCTTGCTTGGCAAATTTACAACATCTTGATTATAGTTAAACTTAATGTTTGCCAAATTTTCTGCCATGGTTTTGCCAGTAACAGTAAGGCAATTGCCATGAATATAGCCAGCATCTAGCAAAACTTTTAACACCATTTGCACCCCGCCTGCTTCGTAAAGATCTTTGGCAACATATTTTCCGCCTGGTTTCATATTGGCAATATAAGGAGTTTTAGCAAAAATTTTACCAATATCAAATACATCAAAATTAATACCGCATTCGTTGGCAATAGCAGGCAAATGCAAAACTGCATTAGTAGAACCACCTGTTGCAGCCACAATTGTTGCGGCATTTTCTAGAGATTGTTTAGTTACAATATCTCTTGCTTTGATACTTAAATTAATAAGATTCATCACTGCTTTACCAGAATGATAAGCATATTCGTCTCTAGATTGATAAGGAGCAGGAGCACCAGAAGAACCGGGCAAAGCCAAGCCAATTGCTTCGCTTACACAAGCCATTGTGTTGGCAGTAAACTGCCCCCCGCAAGCTCCAGCAGATGGGCAAGCTGCTTTTGCTAATAAGTTTAGATCAAAAGAAGTCATTGTGCCTGCATCTCTTTTACCAACACCCTCAAAAACATCAACAATAGTAACATCATTTCCTTGAAATTTTCCAGGTAAAATAGAGCCACCATACATAAAAACCGAAGGAATATTAAGGCGACACATTGCCATCATCATAGCAGGCAAAGATTTATCACAACCAGCAATGCCCACCAAAGCATCATAGCAATGACCACGCACAGTGAGCTCAATAGAATCGGCAATAACTTCGCGAGAAACCAAAGAAGATTTCATGCCTTGATGACCGTTGGCAATGCCATCGGTTACAGTGATGGTGGTAAATTCACGAGGAGTTCCGTTATTATCTTTTACTCCTTGTTTGGCAGGTTGAGCTTGCCTTGAGAGTGCTATATTACAAGGGGCGGCTTCGTTCCAAGCGGTAACAACACCCACAAAAGGTTTTTGCAGATCTTCTTCGGTTAAACCATTAGGATAAAGATCGGTTTGAAGATTATAAAGCATTGTTTTTCTAGCTTCACAACCGTGTTTTTTGGTTACATATCGAGAAGGTAGATTTTGCAAGTAGTTGTTAGACATGGTTGTTATTTGATATTGATTTTAGCTTGCTCTAGCGATTTTTCAATAAAATCTTCGACAGCTAGTTTGGCAAGATTTTCAGCTAACTGCTCTTTAGCTTTTTCAAAAGGTAGAATTTCGGCTTTTCTAGTTTGTTGGAGTTGCACAATAAACCAAGAATCGGCAACTGCAATTGGCTTGGTAATTTGATTTTTTTTAAGTTGTTTAATTTTTTCAACCAAAGTTACAGGTAAATTATCTTCAAAAACAAAGCCTAAATTACCGCCTTTTTTAGCAGTTTCTGTGTCTATAGAGCTACTTCTGGCTTGTTTGGCAAAATTATTAGGGCTGCGCAGTAGTTTTTGATAGATTTCTTCGGCTTTTTTTTGGTTATCAACTGCAATATAACTAATTTTAAAATCGAGTTTATTTTTACTTTTTTCTAGCAGTTCGTTATAATTTTTTTGCACATTAGATTCTGTTTTGGCATTTTTTACTAGATGATTGTAGAGTTTTTGTTTTAAGAAATCGTGCTTAAAATTATTCATTGCTTCTTTGTAGGATTTTTCTTTTTTAAAGCCTAGTTTTTTTGCTTCTTGATAAATTAATTTTTGCAAGATAATTTCTTTGATAACTAATTCTTGTTGATCTTTTTTTAAATCAGTAAATTTTAAATCTTTTAATTTTTCGCTTTTGTTGGCAATTTTATTAAGTTCTAGTTGAGCTTCGGCAAGAGTTATTTCGCCTTTATTGTAGGTAGCAACAATAGTTTTTTCTTCGGTGGTTTTATGAAACACTG